>JBLNGJ010000501.1:0-4578 GCA_050264675.1 Micromonosporaceae bacterium | reverse complement strand
AGCAACCCGAGGCCCAGCCGGACCGCGGTGGTCAGCTCGGCCACCGACATGAGGAAGCCGCCGTCGCCGAGCGCGGCCACGGTGAGCCGGTCGGGCCGGGCCAGCGCCGCGCCGCTCGCGCTGGCCAGGCCGAGCCCGACCGATTGGTAGGCCTGGGTGAAGCAGAAGCCGGCGTGATCGGGCACCTCGAGGAACATGGACGGGTAGCCGAGGAAGTTGCCCGAGTCGACGGCAACCGTGCGCTGCGCGGGCAGCAGGTCGTCCAGGGCGATGGACAGCGTTCGCGGGTCGATGTGGTCGGCGTCGCCATCGTCGGCATAGGACACATCGCGCCAGCGCCGGCCGCTGGCGATGCGGGTGCCCACCTCGGCGTTGCGCCAGCCGGTGTCGCGGTGGCCGCGACGAGCAAGCTCCGCCGCGACCGCGGCGGCCACCACGCTGACGTCACCACACACCCCGAGCGCGATGGGCCGGTTCGCGCCCAACGCGGACGGGTCGTGGTCGACCTGGGCCGCCACGGCATCGGGGGAGATGATCCGCCCGTGCCGGGTGGTCCACATGTTCAGCGTGCTGCCCCACGCGACCACCAGGTCAGAGCCGGCGATGAGCTCGGCCGCGAGCGGGGTGGCGAACCCGCCGGAGACGTCGATGTACCACGGGTCGCCGGCGAAGAGGCCCCGGGCCGCGGCCGAGACGGCCAGCAGCGCGCCGCAGATTTCGGCCAGCCCGGCCAATGCCGCGCGCGCCGGGGCCGCCGGCCGGGTGGCGCCACGGCCAGCGATGAAGACCGGGCGCCGGGCCGACGCGATCAGGTCGGCCAGCGCCGCGACCGCGGCGGCGTCCGGCTCGGTCACCGGCCCGGACGCGAAGACGGGGAGGCTAACGCCGCCGGGCGAAGACTCGACCGTGGCGGCCTGCACATCGAGCGGCAGCCCGAGCACCACGGTGCCAGTCGCGGCCGCGCGCCAGGCCTGCACCGTGTCCGACGCTGCGTGTTCCGCGCGTACCCGGTGAAATCGCGCGCCCACCGCGACCGCCGCGGCCGGCAGGTCGATGAAGAAGTTCGACCGCGGCGCGGTCGCCTCCGGCGCGAGCAGCAGCAACGGAGTCCGGCTCTTCGCCGCCTCGGTCAGGCCGGTGAGCGTGTTCGTCACGCCCGGTCCTTGGTGGACGGTGAGCAGCCCGACCTCGCCGGAGATCCGAGCGTACGCATCGGCCATGCTGGCCGCGCCACCCTCGTGCGCGGCCGGCACGAACCGTACGCCGCCGGCGACGAGCGCGTTGGTCAGGTGGAAGTTGCCGCTGCCGACGAGGCCGAACGCATGCCGGGTGCCGCCGGTGGCGAGCAGGCGCCCGACCAGTTCGGCGACGAGCATCCTCAGCGCTCCACGAGCGCGAGCACCCGGCATGGGCTGCCGGAGCCACCGACGATGGGCAGCGGTGCGGCGAGCACCAGCGCGCCGGTGACCGGCAGCCGGTCGAGGTTGCGCAGCTGGGTCAGGCCGTACTTGTCGTTGCCGAGCAGGTAGCTGTGACACGGAAAGGGCGGCGTGAACGAGTGCGCCGCACCCGCGTCGGTGCCCACCGTCTCCACGCCGACGCCCTGGATCGGTGCCTCCTCGGCCAGCCAGCGCGAGCACTCGATCGAGATACCCGGGGTACGGCCGGCGTTGAGGAACTGGTCCTGGTCGTGCGCGCGGTCACTCCAACCGGTGCGGTAGAGCAGCCAGCCACCCGCGGGCAGCGGTCCGTGGGTGGACTCGAACGCGTGCACGTGCTCCACCTCGAGCAGGAAGTCCGGGTCGGCCTGCGCCGGCGCGGTGCAGTCGAGCACCACGGCCGGGGCGAGCAGGCGGGCCGGCGGCACCTGGGCGACGTCGGCGCCGTCGCGTCCGGTGACCCAGTGGATCGGCGCATCGAAGTGGGTACCGGTGTGTTCGCCGGTGGTGAAGTTGTTCCAGTACCAGGCCGGGCCGCGCTCGTCGTACCGGCTGATCTCGGTCAGCCCGAAGCGTTCGGTCTGGCCGAGCGGTTCGGGCAGCGACAGGATGGGGGTCTGCGCCGAGAGCGGTGCGGTCAGGTCGATCACCTCGACGGTGCCACCGGCGAGAGCGGCGGCCAGGTCTGCGAGCAGCGCCATCCGCTTAGCCTAGTCAGACGGGACAGCCTGGTCTGGTCAGCGCAGGCGGTAGATCGCGATCACTCCGTCGTCGTAGCGTTTGTCGGTCAGGTCAAGAAGCTCGGCCGGCTCCTCGTGCCAGGCGCGGTCGAGCACGAGCCAGCGCACGCCGTACTCGTCCCGCAGCCGGGCCAGTAGATCCGACGACGGCGCGGTGAAGGCCGCGTCGTTGAGGCGCAGCAGGGCCTGATCCCAGAACGGCGTGTAGACCCCGGCCCCGGTCTGCTCCACCAGTTCGGCCGTGCGCGGCGCGAAGAGCCAGCCTTCAATCAGGACGCGGCGTTCGGCGTACGTGGAGAGCCAGAACGACCGGCTGTCGCAGTAACCCTCCTCGGTGATGTAAAGGCAGTGCGCATTGGTGGCGATCACGTCATCGGGGCTGGAGTGATCGCGCAGCCAGCGCGCCGCCTCGACCCGGTAGGCGGGCAGCCAGACACCGACGTAGCCACCGCCGTTGGGTTGGGCGTGGGCCGAGGCGGCGTCCATCACCAGCCCGGGCATGCCGGCCAGGAGCACGCCGGTGAGCAGGACGAGCCCACCCCGCCCCCGCAACGCGGGCTGCAGGCTGCGCAGCACCCGCCACCACATCGCCCCGAGCAGGGCCAGCAGCGCCAGCACACCGAGCCAGCGCAGGACCGGCACGAGCGGGTCCATCGGCTGGTGCCACACCGTCGGACCCGCGTAACGCAGCTGGGCCGCCACCAGCGCGACCGCGAAGACCGCGCCGGCCGCCGCGAGGCCGGCACGGAACGCCGGGGTCAGCCGGGCCCGGTCGGCGAGCAGCACCACCCCCCAGGCCGAGGCGATGATGCCGAACATCCAGCCGTCGCGGTAGAAGTACTGGTTCCCGTCGCCCAGGTGGCCCACAACCAGGTAGGCGCCGAACCCGGCGGCGAGCCCACCGAGCAGCAGCCACTCGACATCGCCGAGCCGCTGCCGAAACCCGCGTAGGGCCAGCAGCACCGGTACGCCGGCCAGGCGCAGCAACATATTGCCGGCGAAGGCCGCCGCGATGGCCGCCATCACGAGCGGGCCACCGCCGGCCGGGTAGAAGCGCCGCATCCCCCAGAACGGCTTGATCATCGTGCCGTGGGTGGCGAAGGCGTAGATGAATACGTACGCGAACGCCTCCGCGCCCAGCACGATCACGATCGCGGCGAGCAGCATCCGCTCGATCCGCCGGCGGCGCAGCAGCGCGACCACCGCCGCGATCGCCAGCGCGCCCAGCACCACCGGCAGCGAACTCGTCTTCGCCCCGGCCGAGCCCAGGGCGAGCAGCGCGGTCAACCCCAGCGCGCCCCGCCCCATCGAGGCAACGGGATGGTCAGCACTGGCCACTACCGAGACGAGCACCCCGATCAGCGCGATCAGCAGCAGCCACGAGTAGTTCATCGACATGCTGCTCCACACGATGAACGTGGCGATCGTCCCGAACGGCCACCCCTCGGGCTTGTTGAAGTTCAGCTCACCGACCACATAGGTCAGTGCCGCCGCGATGGCGCCGACCGCCGGGCGACCGCTGGCCCGCCAGCCGGTCACGGCGAGAGCGACGATCGAGGCGAGGCAGATCAGCGGCACGTCGAGCCGGTAGAAGACCACCGGCAGGTCGACCCCGCTGATCAGGCTGGCCGCGCCCATGTGGGCGAAGTCGAACCAGTGGTACTGCAGGGGTTCCTGCGCCACCTGGGGCAGATGCATCGGGAAGTGGTGCTTGGCTTCGCCGGCCAGCGAGAGCTGGTACGGCAGGTCCACATAGACCAGTCGGTCGTTGGTGGCCGGCAGGATCGGGTTGACGTTGAGGAAGACCACGTAGAGGTAGCCGAGGAAGAAGACACAGACCGCGGCGACCGACCAGGCGAAGCCGGCGGGTACGCGGGTGTAGCCGCGCACCCACCAATGCCGGCGCAGCCGCGGCACCGCGGCGAACGCGCCGAGCACGACCAGCGGCCAGGTCCACAGCCACCCGCCCAGCCCGAGCGCCGACCACAGCGCCCAGGCCGCGATCTCCAGCACCAGCCCGACCGCGGCGCCGTAGGCGAGGTCTTCGACGAGCGTGAACGGCGTACGCCGCAACGCCCGGTAGACCAGCGTCCCCGGCGCGACGACGGCGTAGCCGACGTAGCCCGCGTAGCGGATGATGTCGGCCGAGGCGGTGCCGGTGGCGAGCCAGACGATCGCGGCGGCCGCGGCCACCACCGCCGCCGGCAACCAGGCCGGTAGCAGCGGCGCGGCCAACCCAGGCGGCGGCGCGGCCAACCCAGCCGGCGGTCCGTCCGCCGTGCGATCCTGCGAACTCACCCGACGGTCAGAGCTCGGCGAGTGCGCCGGCGTACATCCGCTCGATGTCGCCGGCGTAGTTAGCTTCCACCACCCGTCGCGTGATCTTAAGCGACGGGGTC
>JBLNGJ010000500.1:0-3677 GCA_050264675.1 Micromonosporaceae bacterium | reverse complement strand
GCCTCGCCACCGATCCGCTGGCGCAAGGGGCCACGAACCTGCTCACCGGCAGCGCCCTGCTCGCGCTCCTGGTCGGCGTCGTCGCGCTGGTGCTGCTCGTGGTGGCCGAGCGGCGCGACGAAGCAGCGCAGCTCTACGCCTGGGAGAGCGACGGTGTCGCGCCGGCCACGCTTCGCCGCGCGCTGTTCCTGCGGGCCGTGGCCGTGGTCGCGGTCGGGGTGCCCGGCGGGGTGCTCATCGGGGTGGCGTTGTCCCGGGTGACGGCGGCGCTGGTGCGGCTCACCGCGGCCGGTGCCGATCCGGTGCCACCGCTGCGCCTGGCCGTCGGCCCACTGTGGAGTGTCGCGGTCGTGGGGGCGGGCTTCGCGATCGGCCTCGCCGCCTGCGCCGCGGTCACCGCGACCGCGCTGCGCGAGCCGTTGCCCCGCCGTCCGGAAGAAGAGCCGTCATGACCGACGACGCGCTCTCCTCAGCGGAGGAGGCAGCATGATCACCGGTGGCCTGGACCTGCTCGCCGCACATGACCTGTTCTGTCTCTACCCGACACCGCGCGGGCACGTGGCCGCGCTGCGTGGGCTCACCCTCGATCTGGCGGCGGGGGAGCGGGTGGTGGTGCACGGACCCAACGGCTCGGGCAAGACCACGCTGCTGCGGGTGCTCATCGGCGAGCGGGCTCCGAGCGCCGGCACCGTGGTCGTGTGCGGGGTCGACCTCACCGGCGCGGATGAGCGCGACCGGGTCGGGCTGCGACGGCGCCGCCTCGGCCTGGTCGATCAGCAGCACGGTCGCGGGCTACGGGCCGAGCTGTCGGTGCTGGACAACGTCGCCCTGCAGTCCCGCCTGGGCGGCATGGGTGCGGCGGCGGCCCGCGACCGGGCCCGGGCCGTGCTCGACGATCTCGGCCTGGGCGGCCTGGCCGACCGCCGCCCGGCCACGCTCTCCGGCGGCGAGGCCCAGCGGGTCGCGGTCTGCGCCGCGGTCGCCCATGGTCCGGCGCTGGTGCTCGCCGACGAGCCCACCGCCGAGCTCGACCGGGACTCCGCCGACCAGGTCTACGACCTGCTCGCCGCGGCCGCCGCGCAGGCGGGCGCCGGCCTGGTCATCGTCAGCCACGACGCCCGGGCCGGCCGGATCGCGGACCGGATCGTGCGCATCCGCGACGGCCGGCTCAGCGAGGAGTGGAGTCCGGCCCGGGCCGGGTCGCTGGTCGTGGATGAGTCGTTGGTCGCGGCCGAGTCGCTGGTCGTGGACGATCGGGGCTGGGTGCGCCTGCCCGAGCCGCTGCGGCGGCACACCGGCGTGCTGACCCGGGCCCGAGCCAGCCGCTCGGGTGAGTCGATCGTGCTCACCGCGCCGCCGGGCGGCCGGGCCGAACCACCCGATGCCGGGCCCGACCGGCCGGTCGCGGCCGCACCCGCAGCTATGTCCAGTGTGGACGCAGCCGCGCCGCCGCTGGTGCGGCTGCGCGGGGTGGGCGTGGACCGCGACCGCCGGCGCGTCCTGGATGGTCAGGATCTCGAGTTGCGCGCCGGCACGCTGACCGTCGTGGCCGGCCGCTCCGGTTCTGGCAAGACCACGCTGTTGCGGGTGGTCTGCGGGCTGGAGCGTCCCGATGCCGGCACGGCCGAGGCGTTCGGCCGCGACCTGGCCCGGCTGGACCGGGCCGGCCTGGCCGCCCTGCGCCGCGGCCACATCGCGGTGTGCGGGCAGAGCGTGGTCCTGCTCGATGCGTTCGACGTGACCGAGAACCTGCGGCTGTCCCGGCTCGCCCGCGGCCGCGGCGCCGCGGTGCCGGAGGAGCTCATCGCCTCGCTCGGGCTGACGCCGCTTCGGGACCGGCCGGTGCACCTGCTCTCCGGGGGCGAGCGGCAGCGGGTCGCGGTGGCCGGAGTGCTCGCCGCGCAGACCGATCTCGCCGTGCTCGACGAGCCGACCGCGCACCAGGACGAGGCCCACGCCGAGAAGCTGGCCGGCGCCTTCGTGCAAGCGGCTCGCACCGGCGCCGCGGTGCTGGTCGCGACGCACGACCCGGTGCTGCTCGCCGCGGCCGACACGGTCATCGACCTTGGTCGCGGCTGATACTTACCAGCTCAGCGCCCACTACAGTTCCCTGCGTGGAAGGACCCCCCGACCGGACGGTCGCGGCGCAGTTCGCGGCCGACCCGGCGGCGGCCGTCGCGGAGCTGCTGCGCCGGGCGGGGCGGCCGCAGGGGGCCATCACGATCAAGGGGCAGCTCGTCGCCGCGGGCGTGTCGGCGGCGGAGGTCGACCGCGCCTGGCCTGGGACCCGGTGGGCGTTGACGGCCCGACCGGACGTGGTCATCACCGGCCGCTCCTATGCCTGGCGCGCACCGGATCCCGCTGACGTGCGGCACCAGCTCGAGGAGTTGTCGGCACACTGCGCCGAACTGGCCGATCGTTGCGAGCGGCTGACCGAGCGCTGCGCCGAGCTCGACCTGGCTCTGCGGACCAGTCAGACCCAGGCGGCCGGGCTGCGCGCGGCCCAGGACCGCCAGCTGCGGATCTTCGCGGTCAAGGCGCTCGCCGAGCTCGCCATGGAGGTCGAGGAGCTCGCGTTCAGCGGGGCCGGCGGGCACGTGATGATCGAGCGGATCCGGGCTCTGGTCGACGCCTACGGACTCACGCCGATCGGACGGTCCGGCGAAGAATCGCCGTTCGACCCGGCCCGGCATGCACCGATCGGCGGCTGGCCGGACTACGGGTCGCGGGTCTGCGTCCTCCGCCCGGGCTATACCTGGCAGGCGGACAACGGCGATGTACTCATCGGCAAGGCGCAGGTGGTGCCGATCGTTGGGGAGGCGCGATGACAGAACCCGGCGGCCATCCGGTCACACCGGCGATCGGGGTGGACTTCGGCACCTCGACGTCGTTGGTGGCGCAACGCACGCCGTGGGGGCGGCCGGAGCTCATGCCGCTCGGGCGCACCACGCCGTGGTTGCCGTCACTGGCCGGCGTACAGGGTGGGCGGCTGGTGGTCGGGGAAGAGGCCGAGGACGGTGACCCGCAGCACCTGATCCGCTCGGCCAAACGGGCCATCACCGATCGCCGCGACCACATCAACCACGCCGGCGAGGATGGCGAGGTGGCCGAGGCCGATGCCGTCATCGGGGCCATCCTGGCCGAGATCGTCGCGCGGGCCGGTCGCGCCGGGCGCTGGCTGCCCGGTGAGACCGATCTGCGCCTGGGCTGCCCGGCCATGTGGGACGGTACGCAGCGGCGGCGGCTGACCGACATCGCGGAGAAGGCCGGGCTGCCGGTGCGCGGCACCGGCCTCATCGACGAGCCGGTCGCCGCCGGTGTCGCGTGGCTCGCCCACCGCTACGCCGAGTACGGTGACCGCCCGACCGGCCGGCTGCTCGTCTTCGACATGGGCGGCGGCACGTTGGACCTCGCCGTGCTCGACATCGGCGGGGGCACACCGCCGGAGATCTCGGTGCTCGCCTGCCTCGGCGTGCCGATGGCCGGCGACGCGCTGGACGCCACGATCGCCCGCGACCTGCGGGACGAGATGCGCCGCGAGGGTTTCGACCTGGACTGGCACCCCCAGCCCGGGCTCGCCTGGGCGCTGCTGGAACGGGAGGCGGCCCAGGCGAAGATCCGGCTCTCCCGGGCCACCGAGCACCTGATCGTGCTGCCCCGGCAGCTGGCCTACCCGA
>JBLNGJ010000499.1:0-11098 GCA_050264675.1 Micromonosporaceae bacterium | reverse complement strand
AACGAGATCACCCCGGGAAACTTCATCTTCCGCGACCGCGAGTTCGAGCAGATGGAGATGGAGTACTTCGTCGAGCCGGGCACCGACGAGCAGTGGCACGAGTACTGGCTGCAGGAGCGGTGGAACTGGTACACCGGCCTCGGCCT
The DNA here is from genome assembly GCA_050264675.1 of Micromonosporaceae bacterium. Taxonomy (GTDB): domain Bacteria; phylum Actinomycetota; class Actinomycetes; order Mycobacteriales; family Micromonosporaceae; genus JBLNGJ01. The sequence continues at coordinate 10,952 of JBLNGJ010000499.1, read as the reverse complement.
GCGCGAGGAGAACCTGCGGTTCTACGAGCACCCGAAGGAGAAGCTCTCGCACTACTCCAAGCGCACGGTCGACATCGAGTACCGCTTCCAGTTCGGCGGCACGGACTTCTCCGAGCTCGAGGGCATCGCCAACCGTACGGACTACGACCTGACCACCCATGCCAAGCACTCCGGCGCCGACCTGTCGTACTTCGACCCCGACAAGGGTGAGCGTTGGGTGCCTTTTGTGATCGAGCCGGCCGCCGGCCTGACCCGGGCCCTGCTCGCCTTCCTGCTGGATGCCTACGCCGAGGACGAGGCGCCCAACACGAAGGGCGGCGTAGACAAGCGCACCGTGCTGCGCTTCGACCCCCGGCTGGCCCCGGTCAAGGCGGCGGTGCTGCCGCTGTCGCGCAACGCCGATCTGTCGCCGGTCGCCCGGGACCTCGCCGCCGCGCTGCGTCAGCGCTGGGTGGTCGACTTCGACGATGCGCAGTCGATCGGCCGCCGCTACCGCCGCCAGGAGGAGATCGGCACGCCGTTCTGTGTCACCGTCGACTTCGACACCCTCGACGATCACGCCGTGACGGTGCGGGACCGCGACACGATGGCCCAGGAGCGCGTCGCGCTCGACGCGGTGGAGCGGTACCTCGCCGAGCGCCTGCCCTTGGGCTCCCTGTGAAAGGAGGGGCACCGTATTAACGCTCGCCGGTAGAACCCGGTGCCCCTATTAACACCGCAACCACCGGTGCGCTCGCCATCCTCACCTCGTAGCTCCGCTCAATTGACCGAAGAACTCGCGCTCGCTCAGATCGGATCTCCCGCGGCGTGTAGTGCAGAACGAGGACGCCAAGCTCGCTGAGCATGTTGTGGCGGCTGAGCGTCCGAGCCCAATCGGCGTGGCCCGAGTGGTACTCACGTGAATCGACCTCCAGCGCGATGCCAGCGTCCGGAATGTAGGCATCGGGCGTCGGCAACCGCTCGCCACCCATCGTCATGAGGCGGGGATTCCATAACATCATCGGAATGATCTTGCTCGTACCGATGAGCGCTCGCAAATCGGCCTCCGGCTCCGATTTGATCCCAGCGATGATCTCTCCGAGTACGCGACGGGCAAGTGCCGTCCGGCTGCGTTGAGCGCGCCGGATCTCGCCGTCGAGAGCTCCGATCTCAACCCCTCGGCTGGTCACGGCCTCGGTCATGACCGCGCGGACCATGGCCAGATCGTGGGACGCGCGACAAGCGTCGATCACTGCCCGGGGCGGGGACACCAGCGTGTAGAGCTCCGCTGCGCGGGCACTCTGGTCGAGGTCCTGCGTTCGCTGGACCTGAGCGAAGCTCACCGAACGGCGGCGGGTCTCGTGCGGAACCAGCAGGTGGATCCGGTCCGTGGTCGGCACCGACCTGAAGCCGTACCAGGCCAGCGCTGCCAACCCGGTCATCTGGGCAGTGGGGCCGGCGTACAGCGAGGCGGCGATCCGTCGTTGTTCGATGGAGATCCCGTCCGGACCGAGAACGTAGATGGCCGGCAGCGGCCGTTGCCAGTCGCGTCGTCGCGTTCTGCGATACATGGTCATGTCGTCGACGCCGGCCAACAGCAACTGCGCCCGCGTCGCGATGCCCTGCTGGCGGTCGATCGTCCTATCGAGGGATTCGACCAGTGGCGACATAGTCCACCAGAGTGGCGCGGATTCTCACCCGCTGGAGGCCGGACACCGTTCCCTGTGGATACAAACCTCGCCTGGGGACGGGCCTGATTGATCACGCGCCGTGTGGTACGCGCGAAAGCACGGGCACCGTATTAACGCCCAGGCGTTAATACGGTGCCCGTGCTTTCACACCCACAACGGGCGGAGAGTTTCAGAACGCGAAGCCGCCGGGGCGGCGGTTGCGGTCGGCGATCAGGCCGGCGAGCGTGGCGATCGCAATCTCGGCCGGGGTGTGTGAGCCGATGTTGAGCCCGATCGGCCGCTGCACGCGGGCGATGGCATGGTCGGGTACGCCGCGGCTGCGCAGCGCGGCCACGTGGGGCGCGGTGTGCCGGACGCTGCCCATGATGCCGACATAGCGGGCCGGCAGGCGCAGCACCGACTCGAGTATCTGGCCCAGCTCATCGCGGTCGTGGTCGGTGAGGATGACGTCGGAGTCCCGGTCGATGAACTCTTCGGTCGCGAGCGTGCCGACCTGGTCGGCGTAGCGCCAGTCGGCCCAGGCGAGGCGGTCCGAGTCGGGATCCAGCATGATCGTGCGAAACCCCAGGTCGCGGCCGAAGTGGAGAAGGAACTCGGTCACCGGCGAGACGAAGACCGTGACCAGCGTGCGCCGGCCGGTCTCGGGCGGCAGGTCACCGTGCGCCATCGCGCAAGCCGGGTCGGGGTGAGCTGGGGTCACCGTACGATCCTCCCTAGGGTCGGCGCAGGGGCGCCGACCGTCCGAGCGCAAAACTACCGCATATCGCCGGGTCGGCTTCAGCCAGGATCGTCGTTGTGGTGATCCACGAGAACCGGAATGCGGGCGTACGCCGGAGGGGGAGCAGCCGCATGACCGGGGCGTCAGCGTTGCCGCTGGGACCACATCGGGTGTGGCCGCCAGTGGTGCTCGCCCCGATGGCCGGCATCACGAACGTCGCGTTCCGCCGGCTCTGCCGCGAGCAGGGTGGTGGCCTGTTCGTCTGCGAGATGGTGACCAGTCGCGGCCTGGTCGAGGGCAACCCGGTCACGCGGGCGATGGTGGCCTTCGATCCGGACGAGCGCCCGCGCAGCCTTCAGCTCTACGGCGTGGACCCGGCCACAGTGGGGCAGGCGGTGCGGATCGCGGTCGAGGGCGACCTGGCCGATCACATCGACCTCAACTTCGGCTGCCCGGTGCCCAAGGTGACCCGCAAGGGTGGCGGGGCCGCGTTGCCGTGGCGCCGGCGGCTCTTCGACCGGATCGTGCGAGCCGCAGTCGCCGCGGCCGGCGGGGTTCCGGTGACCGTCAAGATGCGCATCGGCATCGATGCCGACCACCCGACGTACCTGGAGGCCGGCCGGCTCGCCCAGGAGGCCGGTGTGGCCTGGGTCGCGCTGCACGCGCGCACCGCGGCGCAGCGCTACTCGGGTACGGCCGACTGGGCGGCGATCGCCCGGCTCAAGCAGGAGCTGGACATACCCGTGCTCGGCAACGGCGACATCTGGGAGGCCGCCGACGCGGTGCGGATGGTCCGCGAGACCGGCTGCGACGGCGTCGTGGTGGGCCGGGGGTGCCTGGGCCGGCCGTGGCTCTTCGCCGACCTCGAGCGGGCGTTCGCCGCGGGTGGGCGGGCGGTGGTGCCGGCGCTGCCCACGCTGGGTGAGGTCGCGGCCGTGATGCGCCGGCATGCGGCGCTGCTGGGCGAGGCGTACGGGTCGGCGCGGGCGGGATGTGTCGACTTCCGCAAGCACGTCGCCTGGTATCTCAAGGGTTTCCCGGTCGGCGCCGAACTGCGCCAGGCGCTGGCCATGGTGGACGGTCCGGCCCAGCTCGACGATCTGCTCGGCAAGCTCGACCCGGCCGTGCCCTACCCGCGGGAGGTGCTCGGCCGGCCCCGGGGGCGCACGAACTCGCCGGCGCCGGTGCGCCTGCCGGCCGGGTGGCTGGCCGACCGGGATGACGAGGCCGTGCCGGCCGGCGCTGAACTGTCGGATTCTGGCGGGTAGCCTTCGCCAAGGGGGCAGAACGCGTCGAAATGTAAACCGGAGGACCGTCGTGGCAACGAAGTACGTGTACGACTTCGCCGAGGGCAACAAGGATCTCAAGGATCTGCTCGGTGGCAAGGGAGCCAACCTCGCCGAGATGACCAACCTCGGCTTGCCCGTGCCGCCCGGGTTCATCATCAGCACCGAAGCCTGCCAGGCCTACCTCAGCACCGGGCAGGAGCCGCCCGCGCTCGCTGGTGAAGTTGCCACGCACCTGTTCACTCTCGAGCGGGCGATGGGTAAGCAGTTGGGTGACCCGTCCGATCCGTTGCTGGTCTCGGTGCGCTCCGGCGCCAAGTTCTCCATGCCCGGCATGATGGAGACGGTCTTGAATGTCGGCCTGACCGACGAGAGCGTGCACGGCCTGGCCCGGCAGGCTGGCGGCGGCGCCGGGGCCGAGCGCTTCGCCTGGGACTCCTACCGCCGCCTGATCCAGATGTTCGGCAAGACGGTCTGTGGCGTGCCGGGGGAGGCGTTCGAGCACGCGCTCGACTCCGCCAAGTCGGCCAAGAACACCCACAACGACCTCGACCTGGACGCCGGCGACCTGCAGACGCTCGTCGAGACGTACAAGAAAATCTTCTCCGAGCACACCGGGCGCGACTTCCCCCAGGACCCACGCGAGCAGCTCAACCTCGCCATCCGCGCGGTCTTCGACTCGTGGAACTCCGACCGTGCGGTGCTCTACCGCCGCCAGGAGCGCATCCCGACCGATCTCGGCACCGCGGTCAACGTGGTCACGATGGTCTTCGGCAACCTCGGCCCCGACTCCGGCACCGGGGTGGCCTTCACCCGCGACCCGGGCACCGGCGCCACCGGGGTCTACGGCGACTACCTCGCCAACGCCCAGGGTGAGGACGTGGTGGCCGGCATCCGCAACACGGTGCCGTTGCAGGAGCTGGAGCGGCTGGACCAGGCGAGCTTCGACCAGCTCATGCAGATCATGGCGACGCTGGAGGCGCACTACAAGGACCTGTGCGACATCGAGTTCACCATCGAGAGCGGCAAGCTGTGGATGCTGCAGACCCGGGTCGGTAAGCGCACCGCGGCGGCCGCGTTCATCATCGCGACCCAACTGGTCGACGAGGGTGTGATTGATCTGGATGAGGCGATCACCCGGGTCAGCGGGGCACAGCTGGCGCAGCTGATGTTCCCGCGGTTCGACCTGTCGGCCGACCCGATTTCGCTGGGCAAAGGCATCGCCGCCTCGCCTGGAGCGGCCGTCGGCAAGGCGGTCTTCGAGGCCCACCGGGCGGCCGAGGTGGCCGCCTCCGGTGAGCGGGTGATCCTGGTGCGGCGGGAGACCAACCCGGACGACCTGCCCGGCATGATCGCGGCCCAGGGCATCCTCACCTCGCGGGGCGGCAAGACCAGCCACGCCGCGGTGGTCGCCCGCGGCATGGGCAAGACCTGCGTCTGCGGGGCCGAGGCACTCGACGTCGACACCCGTGCGCGTCAGTTCACTGTGGACGGAACAACGGTGCGCGAGGGCGACGTCATCTCCATCGACGGCAGCAGCGGGAAGGTGTACCTCGGCGAGGTGCCGGTGCAGCCGTCGGAGGTGGTGGAGTACTTCGAGGGCACTGTGGCGGAAGACGCGCACCCGCTGGTGCACGCGGTGCACCGGTTGCTCAACCACGCCGACACCCGGCGCCGGCTCAAGGTGCGCACCAACGCCGACACGCCGGAGGACTCGGCTCGGGCCCGCCGGTTCGGCGCCGAGGGCATCGGCCTGTGCCGCACCGAGCACATGTTCCTTGGTGATCGGCGCGAGCTGGTCGAGCGACTCATCCTCGCGTCCACATCGGAGGAGCGGCAGGCCGCGCTGGCCGCGTTGCTGCCGCTGCAGCGCGACGACTTCGTCGGCATTTTCCAGGCCATGGACGGGCTGCCGGTGACGGTGCGGCTGATCGACCCGCCGCTGCACGAGTTCCTGCCCTCGCTCGAAGAGCTCGCGGTCAAGGTGGCCGTGGCCGAGGCGAAGGGCGAAGACCCGGGGCACGACGCGCTTGTGCTGGCCGCGGTGCGCCGCATGCACGAGCAGAACCCGATGCTCGGGCTGCGGGGCGTGCGGCTGGGCCTGGTCATCCCCGGCCTTTTCGCGATGCAGGTGCGCGCGATCGCCGAGGCGGCCGCGACGGTGAAGAAGGCCGGCGGTAACCCCGTGCCGGAGATCATGGTGCCGCTGGTGGGTGCGGTGCAGGAGCTGGAGACGGTCCGGGTCGAGACGCTCGGCGTGCTCCGGGACGTGACCCGGGAGAGCGGCGTCGAGGTGGAGACCCTCGTCGGCACGATGATCGAGGTGCCGCGGGCGGCGCTGACGGCCGGCCAGATCGCCGAGGCGGCGCAGTTCTTCTCGTTCGGCACCAACGACCTGACCCAGATGGGGTGGGGTTTCTCGCGCGACGACGTCGAGGGCTCGTTCTTCTCCCGCTACCTCGAGCTCGGCATCTTCGGCGTCTCGCCGTTCGAGTCGATCGACCGGGACGGGGTGGGTCGGCTGGTGCGCATAGCGGTGGAGGAGGGCCGATCGGCCCGGCCGGACCTGAAGATCGGCGTCTGCGGCGAGCACGGCGGTGACCCCGACTCGGTGCACTTCTTCCACGACGCCGGGCTGGACTACGTCTCGTGTTCGCCGTTCCGCGTGCCGGTGGCCCGCTTGGAGGCGGGCCGGGCGGGCGTCGAGTCCGGAGGTTCGGACAGCCGCTAGCGTCGCGCCACCGCAAAAGTTGATCGATCATTACTGTCGGCGGATCTGGCGGAGCTTGTGTAGATCTTGTTTTACTAAATGTATGAATAAAGCTCTCGCTCGATCGACGCTCGGCCTGTCGGTCGTACTCGCCGCCGTGCTCGTCGCGGCGACCACGCTAATGATCATCCGTGGATCGACGTCGGTATCCCACCGCGCCCAGGCCGGGCTCGAGCAGCCGGGTGAGGACGAGGGCGAGGCCGGCGAGGAAGAGGAAGATCCAGCCGGCGGCGACGCCTGGTTCGCTGGGCAGCGGATATTCCCCTTCACGTCGCTGGACATCGGTTCGTCGCTGCGTAACGCGCGGGGGCAGGCCCGCGCCCTCGCGGCCAAGCAGGGCCTGGCGGCCGGGCCGGCGTGGCAGCTCCTGGGGCCGAGCAACATCGGTGGGCGCATCACCGACATCGTGGACCACCCGACCCAGGCCAACACGATCTTCGTCGGCGCGGCGACGGGCGGAGTCTGGAAGAGCACCGACTCGGGTGCCACCTTCACCCTGGCCTGGAACCCGGCTGACCCGCCATCGATCGGCGCCCTGGCGATCACCGCCACCGGCGTGCTCTATGCCGGCACCGGCGAGTCCAACCCGGGTGGCGGCAGCGTGACCTTCCCCGGCAACGGCATCTACCGCAGCACCGACAACGGCGCCACCTGGGCCAACCTGGGCCTGAGCGGCACCGAGCGGATCGGGCGCATCGCCATCGATCCCACCAACACCAACCGGCTCTTTGTCGCGGCCGCCGGCAGCCTGTTCGTGCCGGGCGGATCTCGCGGGCTCTACCGCACCACCGACGGCGGCACGACCTGGCAGCTCGTGCTGGCCGGCACCACCGCGACGACCGGGGCCATCGATGTCGCGCTCGACCCGAGCAACCCCAACCGGATCTACGCGGCGATGTGGGACCACCAGCGGTTCCCCAACGGCCGGGTGTTCGGCGGCGTGGGGTCGGGCATCTACCGCAGCACCGATGGTGGAAACACCTGGACCCGGTTGGCCGGCGGGCTGCCCGCATCCAGCAGCAACCTGGGCCGCATGTCTATCGCCGTGGCGGCGAACAGCCCGAGCCGGCTCTACGCGATGGCGGTCGACACCTCCGGCGACTTCACCGGGTTCTGGACCTCAACCAACAGCGGCGACACCTGGACGCAGATCACCAACACCTCCGCCCTCTCCAGCTCCCAGTCCACCTACGGCTGGTGGTTCGGTCGCATCTGGGTCGACCCCGCCTCATCGACGCATCTGTTCGTGGCCGGGGTTCCGATGGTGGAGAGCAGCAACGCCGGCTCCACCTGGACCAGCAACTCCTCGTCGTTCCACGCCGACCAGCACGCGATGGCCTGGGATCCGGGCAGCGCGGGCCGGGTCTACCTGGGCAACGATGGCGGCGTGTACCGGTCGCAGTCCAACGGATCGCTGGGCGGCAGCTGGACCAAGGGCACCTACCAGCCGTTCAACCAGTTCTACACGGTGGCGGTGTCACGTCAGGACTTCACCCGGGTGCTCGGCGGCGCTCAGGACAACGGCTCGCTGCGCTCGTGGGGTACGCCGTCCTGGAACTCGATCAACGGTGGCGACGGCACCACCAGCCTCATCTCGCCGACGAACCAGAACAACGTCTACGTCTGCTCGCAGAACGGGTCGTGCCGGCGCTCTACCAACGGCGGCTCGTCCACGTTGGCCTTCGGTTCCACGACATCGAGCCGGCGCAACTGGGTCACGCCGGTGGTCTTCGATCCGAACAACGCCGGAATCATCTACTACGCGGGTGATCGGGTGAACCGGTCGACCAACCTTGCGCAGTCGTTCACCGTGATCAGCCCGGACCTGACCCACGGGGCCGGTGGTATCGGCGGGTACGTGTTCGGCACGATCACCACCTTGGCGGTGGCCAAGTCCAGCGCAGCGACGATCTACGCCGGCACTGACGACGGTCGGGTGTGGCGGACCACCAACACCGGCGGCAGCTGGACCGAGATCACGGCCGGGCTGCCGACCCGGTGGATCACGCGCGTCGCCGTCGATCCGGCCAACGCCAACCTGGCCTACGTCACCGTCTCCGGCTTCCGCAACGGTGACCCCGCCGCGCACGTGTTCAAGACCACCAACGGTGGTTCGACCTGGACCGACATCTCCGGCGATCTGCCCGACGCCCCGGTCAACGACATCGTGCTCGACCCGATCACCCCGTCGACGCTCTATGTGGGCACCGATGTGGGGGTGTTCAGCACGACCAACGGCGGCACCAACTGGAGTGTGGTGGGCAGCGCCTTGCCGCTGGTGCCGGTCTCCGACCTCGACGTGGCCCAGTCCGGCACGTCGAGGATCATCACCGCCGCCACCTACGGCCTGGGTATGTACCGGGTCACCATCTAGCCGCGTACCGACTTAGCTCCTTGTCGACGCGGCCACGCTAGGGAGTCCCGGTGCTGGGCCGGGCCTCCCAGGTGGCCGCGTCGTCCTGCCAGGTGTCGGCGAGCAGTTCGGCGACCCGGTCGGCGACCTGGCGCGCGTCGGCCTGCAGCGACTCCAGCTCGCACTCGGCCCGCACCAGCACGGTGAGCAGCGCGCGGTCGCCCGCGGCATACGTCAGCACATGCCCGAACGCGCCCCGGATGATGCTGACCTGCAACTCGCCGTGGCTCGCCGTGTCGGTGATGCGCTGGCTCAGCCCGAGGTTGACCGCGGAGAGGGCGGCCACGCCCTCCGGCTCCACCGCGATCGCTTCCGATGCGCCCAGGTCATGGGCGATGACCATGCCGTCGGTGGTGGCGACGACACTGCCCTCGACGTGCTTGACCCGGCCACGCAACTCGCGCAGCTCACTGAGCACGTCCGCCTGGGCGGTTGCGGTCCCCTCCGGACTCACCACTGGTTCCCCCTCGATGACCGTGGACGCGTCGGCGCCATGGTATTCCCCACCGCCCTCGCTCGCGCGCGCGAGTGCGCACGCGCCGCCAGGCATGTGGTGAGATGAAGTCCGTGACCGGCGACGATGCGGTGGGCGCGGCCGACGGCGGTGAGCCCGAACGCGACGAGGGCCGGATCGTGCTGCCCGGGCCACCGGAGAACGAGCCGGTCAGCCCGCGCACCGTCTTCCGCTGGGCGGTCGCCGCCGCCCTGGGCTTCCTGGTCGTCTCGCTGGCCACGCTCGCCGTCTACGCGGTGCGCGACGTGCTGGTGCAGATCATGGTCGCGGCGTTCATCGCGCTCAGCCTGGACCCGCTGGTGCGGTGGATGATTCAGCGGCGCATCAGCCGCTCGTACGCGGTGACCATCATCTTTGTCCTGTTCTTCTGCCTGCTGGTGATAGCGATCTGGGCCGCCGTGCCGCCGCTGCTCAACCAGGCCACCCGGCTGGCCACCGACTTCCCGGGCTACCTCGAACATCTGCGCGAACAGTCGCCCAGCCTGCGCAGCTTCGAGGACCGGTTCAACCTTGGCCCGAAGATCGACGATTTCGCCGACTGGCTATTTCGGCGCAGCCAGGCCCAGGCGCTCGCGTTCGGCCAGCGCTTCCTCGGCGCACTGGTGCAGGCGTTGCTGGTCATCGTGCTCACCATTTACTTCATGGCCGACCTGCCTCGGCTGCGCCGGGCGATCGTGCGCGCGTTCCCCAAGCGGCACCGCTTCAACGTCGGGATCGCCGTCAACGTGGTCATCGACAAGGTCGGTGCTTACATGATCGGAAACGTGCTGATCTCGCTCATCGCGGGCGTCTCCACGTTCGTCGTGCTGGTGCTGCTCGGTGTGCCGTTTGCGCTGCCGCTGGCCGTCTTCGTCGCGCTCACCGACCTGATCCCGCTCATCGGCGCGACGCTGGGCGCCGTGTTCACCATGGTGGTCGCGATCGCCACTACCGACCTGTGGCCGGAAGTGGCCCTGCTCGCCGTGTTCTTCATCGTCTACCAGCAGTTGGAGAACTACCTGATCGCGCCGCGGGTGCTGCGCAACACTGTCGACATGCCTTCGGTCGGGGTTCTGCTGGCGGCGCTGCTGGGGGCGAGCGTGCTCGGGCTGGTCGGTGCGCTCATGGCGATCCCGGTCGCGGCCGCGATCAAGGTGTTGGCCACGCCGATCATGCGGGCCCGCGACGAGGCGGAGACGGTCGGGGACGGGAGCGGGTAGTGGGCGATTCTGACGCCCAGCGCCATGTCGACGCCCAGCGCTACGTCGACGAGCCGGCCCGGGCCGCCGCCGACCCGGGCCGCAGCCCGTATGCGCGCGACCGCGCCCGCGTGCTGCACTCGGCTGGGTTCCGCCGGCTGGCCGCGAAGACCCAGGTGCACACGACCGGCCGCGTCGGCGAGGGCGGCGCCGACGGCCTGCTGCGCACCCGCCTGACCCACTCGCTCGAGGTCGCCCAGATCGCTCGCGAGATGGGGGCGAGCCTGGGCTGCGACCCCGACCTGGTCGACACCGCTGGGCTCGCGCACGACCTGGGCCATCCGCCGTTCGGCCACAATGGAGAGGACGCGCTGCACGAGGCCGCCCAAGCCTGCGGTGGCTT
>JBLNGJ010000498.1:0-9800 GCA_050264675.1 Micromonosporaceae bacterium | reverse complement strand
CCAGTGGCAGTGGCGGCCGCCGCCGGGCTGCACGCTTCCCGAATCGACGGATCTGCGCTGGAATACAACCAGGTGGATCCGCGACTGCCCGATCTGGTGGTGTGCCGACCGAGCCTCGCCGCTGGGTTGCTCGCCGCGCTGGCCGCGCGTATCTAGGCCCCGGTCCGGGCCCGCGTCCCTACCTCGGTGCCGGTCGCCATTCGGGCAGGCATCAGTGCATTGAAAGGTGTTTATACTGGCCGCGGTGGCCAGCTATCGCTTCTCGCATCTGGATGCTCTCGAGGCCGAGAGCGTCTTCATCATGCGAGAGGTGGTCGCCGAGTTCCAGCGACCGGTGCTGCTCTTCTCCGGCGGCAAGGACTCCATCGTCATGTTGCGCCTGGCTGAGAAGGCGTTCTGGCCGGCGCCGGTGCCGTTCCCGATCATGCACGTGGACACCGGGCACAACTTCGTCGAGGTGCTCGTCTACCGCGACCGCCGCGTCAATGAACTGGCGCTCAACCTGATCGTGGCGAGCGTTCCGGAGGCGATCACATCGGGACTCGTGCACGAGCCGGCCGACGGCTCGCGCAACCGGATCCAGACGCCGGTGCTGCTTGATGCGATCGAGAAGTATCGTTTCGATGCGATCTTCGGCGGCGCCCGGCGGGACGAGGAGAAGGCACGGGCCAAGGAGCGCGTGTTCAGCTTCCGCGACGAGTTCGGCCAGTGGGACCCGCGCAACCAGCGACCCGAGCTGTGGTCGCTGTACAACGCGCGCATCCATGGCGGGGAGTCCATCCGCATCTTCCCGCTCTCCAACTGGACGGAGCTGGACGTGTGGCACTACATCGCCCGCGAGAACATCCCGCTGCCGGAGATCTACTTCTCGCATGATCGCGAGGTGGTCGACCGCGACGGCATGCTCTACGCGGTGCACGAGTTCAACCCGGTGCGGGCCGGCGAGGAGCCGTTCGTGACGCGGGTGCGCTACCGCACCGTGGGCGACGCGAGCTGCACCGCCGCCGTGCGCTCCGACGCCGACACGGTGGAGAGGGTCATCGTCGAGGTCTCCGCCACCCGGATCACCGAACGCGGGGCGACCCGTGGCGATGACAAGTTCAGTGAGGCCGCCATGGAGGACCGCAAGCGCGAGGGGTACTTCTGATCATGGACCTGCTCCGCTTCGCCACGGCCGGCTCGGTCGACGACGGTAAGTCCACGCTGATCGGGCGCCTGCTCTACGACACCAAGTCCATCTTCGAAGACCAGCTCGCCTCGGTCGAGGCGGTCAGCGCCGCCCGGGGCGATGAGTACACCAACCTCGCGCTGCTCACCGACGGCCTGCGGGCCGAGCGGGAGCAGGGCATCACCATCGATGTGGCGTACCGCTACTTCGCTACGCCGCGGCGCAAGTTCATCATCGCCGACACGCCCGGCCATATCCAGTACACCCGCAACATGGTCACCGGTGCCTCCACCGCCGATCTGGCGCTGATCCTGGTGGACGCGCGCAAGGGGCTGCTGGAACAGTCTCGCCGGCACGCCTTCCTCTGCACCCTGCTGCGGGTGCCGCACCTGGTGCTGTGTGTGAACAAGATGGACCTGGTCGACTTCTCCGAGTCGGTCTTCGAGTCCATCGCGGACGAGTTCAATGCGTTCGCCGCGAAGCTCGACGCGCCAGACCTGAGCGCGATCCCGGTCTCCGCGCTGCACGGTGACAACGTGGTCACCCGCTCCGAGCGGATGCCCTGGTACGACGGGCCCCACCTGCTGCACCATCTCGAGCACGTGCACATCGCCTCCGACCGCAACCTGGTCGACGTGCGCTTCCCGGTGCAGTACGTCATCCGTCCACAGTCGACAAGAATGCCGGACTACCGCGGCTACGCCGGCCAGGTCGCCTCGGGCGTGCTCAAGCCGGGCGACGAGGTGATGGTGCTGCCCAGCGGCTTCACCTCCCGCATCTCGCACATCGACACCGCCGACGGGCCGGTCGCCGAGGCGTACCCGCCGATGTCGGTGACCATCCGTCTCGACGGTGAGATCGACATCTCCCGCGGTGACCTGATCTGCCGCCCGCACAACGCGCCGCGGCCGGTGCAGGACATCGACGCGCTGGTGTGCTGGATGGACGAGTCGGCCACGCTCGCGCCGGGCCGGCGGTACGCGCTCAAGCACACCACCCGCAACGCCCGCGCGATCGTCAAGGAGCTGCAGTACCGGCTCGACGTGAACACCCTGCATCGCGACGAGAGCGCTGGTTCGCTCGGGCTCAACGAGATCGGCCGGATCCGGCTGCGCACGACGGTGCCGCTGCTCGCCGACGACTACCGGCGCAACCGCACCACGGGTGGGTTCATCATGATCGACGAGGCGACCAACCGTACGGTCGGCGCTGCCATGATTCTCTGATCGCCGCCGGGCTAATTCGTGGTGCGGGCGAAGGCCCAGGCGTCGGCGACGATGTCGGGCAGCGACGTGCGCGCCGGAACCCAGCCCAGCTCCTCGTGGGCCCTGGCCGCCGAGGCGACCAGGACGGCCGGATCGCCGGCCCGGCGCGGGCCCATCTCGGTCGGGATCGGGTGCCCGGTCACCTCACGGACCACGTCCACCACCTCCCGGTTGGAGAAGCCGGTGCCGTTGCCGAGGTTATAGACGCGGTGCTCGCCCGGCGCGACGGCGCCCAGCGCCAGCAGGTGCGCCGCAGCGAGGTCGGCCACGTGGATGTAGTCGCGCACGCAGGTGCCGTCGGGTGTCGGGTAGTCATCGCCGTAGATGGGCAGCTTCTCCCGGTGGCCGGCCGCCACCTGCAGCGCGATCGGGATCAGGTGAGTCTCCGGGTCGTGCCGCTCGCCGCAGGAGCTGCCGCCGGGGCGCAGCAGGGCACCGGCGGCGTTGAAGTAGCGCAGCGAGACGGCGGCCAACCCGTGCGCGGTGGTCTCGCCGGTCAGCGCGTGCTCGACCGCGAGCTTGCTCGTCGCGTACGGGTTGGGCGGTGCGGCCACGGCGGTCTCGGTGATGGGCAGCTGGGTCGGGTCGCCGTACACGTTGGCGGTGGAGGAGAAGACCAGGCGGGGTACGCCGGCCGCGCGTACCGCGTCGAGCAGGCGCAGCGAGCCGATGACGTTGTTCTCCCAGTAGCGTTCGGGCCGGTGCACGCTCTCGCCGGCGGCGATGAACGCGGCGAAGTGCAGCACCCCGTCGAAGTCGGCGGTGAGCACGTCGCCGATCACGTCGTGCACCCGCCCGCGCACCAGCCGGGCACCGGGCGGGACGGCGCCGGCGTGGCCGGTGCTGAGATCGTCGAGCACAACCACCTCGTGGCCCTGCTCGACCAGGAGCGTCGCCACCGTGCTCCCGATGTAGCCGGCGCCCCCGGTGACGAGCAGTTTCACGACGTCCACGCTCCCAGCTGCGACGATATCCGGCCAGCCTAACCGAGGCGGCGGGCCCGACCGGGCGGTGTTGTCCGCCGATCGAGGAGCATCGCGCCCTACGATGGGCCGCATGACGGGCTCCGGCAGTACCGGGCCCGGGGCGGGTGCACGTGGGGCGCCGCGGTCCGGGCACTATCCCCCCTGGCCCCCATCCGGTCCGCCACCGGCGACCATGCGGTTCCGGCTGCGCCGTACGATCGCCCACCTGCTGGTCCGGGGCGCCGATACGGCGACCCGCTGGGTCGTCCGCCTGCTCGGTGAGACCGCCCTGACCGGGCGGCCCGAGCTCACCGAGGCGGAGCTGCGCAACCTGGTCGCGACGAGCACCGTGCTCGACCGCGAGGAGCGCCGCCTCATCGACGAGGTGCTCGCCGTGGGCGCCCGGCACGTGCGGGAGCTGATGGTGCCGCGGACCGAGGTGGTCTACCTCGACTCCGGTCTACCCATCGCCGAGGCGGCACGCCTGGTGCGGGGCCTGCGCCATTCCCGGTTCCCGGTCGTGGACGGCAGCCACGACGACGTGGTCGGCTTCGTGCACCTGCGCGACCTGCTGATCCGGCCCGACGGCGAGCCGGTCCGCACCGTCGGCGAACTCGCCCGCGAGCTGCGCCGCCTGCCGGGGAGCAAGCGCGCTCTCGCCGCGCTCTCCGAGATGCGCCGGGAGGGTGACCACCTCGCCCTCGTGGTCGACGAGTACGGCGGCACCGCCGGCATCGTCACCCTCGAAGACCTCATCGAGGAGCTGGTCGGCGAGATTCACGACGAGTACGACGCCGCGCCCGAGCCCACCGACGGCGCAACTCCATCCGAAGTAGACGGTCGGCTGAACCTGCCGGACTTCGCCGAGCGGGTCGGCTTCTCGCTGCCGGCCGGGCCGTACCACACCGTCGGCGGTTTCCTCATGGCCCGGCTGGGCAAGGTGCCCGCGGTCGGTGACGAGGTGGTGGTCACGGTGGACGGTGCCGGCGCCGAGTGGCGCCTGGCGGTCACCGCGCTGGACGGCCGGCGGGTCGACCGGGTGGCCCTGGCCCCGCTGAGCCCACCGGGGCCGGCGCGCGACGACGCGCTCCGCGCCGCGGAGGAGGCGATCGTCGAGTCAGCGGATGTGGATCTTTCGCCAAATGGCGCCGTCGGTGGAGAACGCCGCCCAGCCGGCGCTGAAGAGGTCGTAGGCGACCCAGCCGGCGTCGGTGCGTTGCAGCCGGCCCACCCGGGGCAGCTCCGGTGAACCGTCGCGGAAGTTGGTGCCGTCGGGGGCGCTGATCCGCCAGCCCGGAGCCGCCGCGACCAGGCGCCCATCGAGCAGCGGCACGAGGTCGCCGGCGAGCGTGGCCATTCCGGCCGGGTCGCCGTAGCGGGCGAACGTGTGGCCCTGGTCGGTCGAGCGGTACAGCGCGTGTACGGCCACCGACCCGGCGCCCGGCTCGCCGGTGACCACGACGACGTAGACCTCGGAGCCGAATGGCACCACCTTGGTCCACGACCGGTCCGGTCCGGAGAACGTGAACTGCCGCCAACTCAGACCCCCGTCGCGGCTGACTGCGGCGGCCGGGCTGTGGGGGTCGACCGCGCCGCCCACCCACCAGGAACGGTCGGCCGCCCGGGTCGGGGCGATCCAGCACACGTCCAGCGGCGGCTGCTCGACGAGGGGGCGGCGGGAACCGTCGGTGCCGAGGGCGTTGACCTTGCGGGCCGAGCAGCCACCGCTACCGCCACCGGCGCCGAGCGCGAGCCGCCCGTCCCCACCGACGGCGGCCGTCGAGCCCCCGCTCGCCGCGGGCGCCGGGACCCAGCTCCGGCCGTCGTCGTGGCTGACCCAGCCGATCGCGCCGAGCAGCGCGATCGTGTCCGGGCCGAGCGGCACCAGCTGCGGAAGTGACCCGACCGGGACCTCGGTCACCGGCAGCGTCCGGCGGGTCCAGGTCAGGCCGCTGTCGGCGGTGGTGGCGAAGGTGAGCTCACAGGACGTCTTGGCACAATCCGCCAGCAGCGCATAGCCGCGCTCGTTGTCGGCGAACTGCACGTCATAGAGGTCGCCGGGCAGGTCGGAGACGTCAGCGGTGAGGCCGAGCAGGGTCAGCCCGGATCCCCGCCACTCCGGCTGGACCAGCGTGGGCGTGGGGGTGGCGGCCACCGGCGGTCGGGGCGTGGGCCTGTCGACCGCGGCTGGCCCGACCAGATATGCCAGTGAAGCGATCAGCAGCAGCCCGAGCGCCGCGGCCCCGGCCCGCCCGGCGGTTCGCCGCCGCCGCAGCCGGCTCGCCCGCTGGCGGATCTCGGCCAGCTCCGGCGCGTGGATCCGGGTCAGCAGCTCGGCCCGCGCGGCGCCGAGGCGGGTCTGCAGGTCCAGCTCAGGCATGGGCCACCTCCGAGGAGTGGTAGCCGGACAACCGGGTGGCCAGGGCCGCACGGCCCCGGGAGAGCCGCGACTTCACCGTTCCGCTCGGCACGCCCAACACCGTGGCCACGTCATCCACGCTGAGGTCGGCGAGGTAGTGCAGAACGATCACCTCCCGGTACACGCGCGGCAGCTCGGCGATGGCGTCGCGCAGGTCCGAGCGCTCCGGACCAGGACCGGCCTCGACCAGCCGTTGCACCGGCCGCTCGCGCAGCAGGATCGTGTCGAGCACCTTGCGCCGCCGCCAGCGCCGGCGGACCACGTTGATCGCGACGGTGCGCAGCCACGCCTCCGGGCTCTCCACGTCGGCGAGCGCCTGCGGCCGGGCCAACGCCCGGGCGAACGCCTCCTGCACCGCGTCCTGCGCCTCCGTCAAGTCGGTAGTGAATGCGTAGAGCTGGGTGACCAGCCGCCGATAGCAGCCGTGGTACAGCTCGGCCAGGGCCTCATCGGCCGCTGCCCGAACGGTCGTGCGTGCGTCGTCTCCCAACAGCTCCCCTTGGCGGCGGCCCGCACCGCGCAAAGTGGCGGACGCCGCTAACGGTAGGAGTCCCGGCCGGGCGGCGCGGTTCCCGGCGGCGGCGCCCACTGGTGCCTGCGAGAATGGCGAGCGGTGTAACCTACATAGGAAAATTCTAGGTGGATTACAATGCTGTCGTGGAGAGCGTTGACGGAGTCGAGCTGCTCCTCGACGTAGGGCTCGATCGGCGGGTCATCAGTAGCACCGAGGTCGAGATCAGCGCCGGCGACGGGGATTGGTCGCGCCGCCAGGTGCTTTTGCTGCGCCATTCGCCGAGCCCGCAGGAGCTTGGTCGTGCCGTCGCGTCAATTAAGCCAGAACACGACGGACTGCTTTTCGTGATCCCACGCGCGGGCCGTGCCCTGGCCGCTGCGGCTACCCGTGACCACAGCATCGCCTACGCCGCGGTCGACGAGGGCGTCGTCTGCTTCCTCGGCGAGGTTCGCCGCGCCGGCGTCGGGGGGCCGGCCGCGCCGCCGCATCCTGGACGGACAAGCTGGACACGCTTCGCGGTGGTGCGACTGTTCGCACTGATGCCCGTCGAACCACTGACGCAGTCGATGATCGCCCGAGTGCTGGGCGTGTCACACGTCGCTGTCGGCAAGCAGCTTCCCCTTTCGGGGGGCCTGGTCGAGCGTGTCCCAGAGGGCTGGCGGGCGGTCGACCGAGCCGCATGCTGGGACCGGTTCATGGCGGGCTACCCCGGCCCGCGTGGTTTGACGACCTACTGGGCCGCGACGGGGGATGTCTCGGACCACCTCGGCCGCGTCGAGCGCGTTGTGCACCAGCGGGGCGACGAGGCACCGGCCGTGTCCGGGGACTTCGCCGCCGACTTCTACGCCCCATGGCGCCGCCCGACCCGTGCGGTCGCCTATGTCACTATCCAGCCGCCCCTCCTCGACGAGGGCTTTGCGACGGTACGGTCGGCGGACGCAACCATCGAGCTGCGCACACCTCGAGATCCGACGATCCTGGCCATGGCGCGCGCCAATCCGTCTACAAGAGACGGTGTGTTTCGCCGGTACGTCGACCCACTTATTGCGGCCTGGGATCTGCGCCGGTCGCCTGGCGGCGACGTAGAGTCAGCCGTCGATGAGCTTCGACTACGAGCGCTACGGGAGCAGCGGTGGCCATAAGGCGCCGGGCGGTGTTGATCGCAACTGCCCGCGCGGACGAGCTGGCGTTGCGGGCGTTGGCCGACGTCACGAAACCACCGCGGACCACAATGTCCGCATCGTCGGCGGCCAGATGGTTTCGCTCCTGCTGACGGCGTTCCCAGTGTCCGGCATAACCACGCGGCGAACTCGAGACGCAGATACCGCCATTACATCCGAACTTGCCGGGTCCGGCACGATTCATGATCGTCTCGTCGCTCGCGGGTACAACGCTACGAGCGGCAATCACTACGTACGTCCAGTCCCCGAATTGGCGGAGCCGGGCTGGCCAGTCCCTGAGCTTGCCGTCGACCTGCTCGTGCCATCCCTCGATGGCCGTTTCCGGCCGCAGGAACATGGTGGCCGAACATTCGACTCGGCTCCGGGGATTGCCCCAGCACTCATCGCCGAGCCCATCGTGATCGACGTGAGCGCCAGGCTGCTCGACGCCACGGTGCTTGAATTCGTTGCCCGGGCCCCCACGGTGGAACTCGCGCTGGTCATCAAAGCACTTGCGTACTCCGCGCGCTTGCAGGCCCGCGACGTCGAGGACATCTACCGTCTCTTGGAGATCGCCGGTACCTACGCGCCTGACCAGATCGGTGGCTGGCGCCTGAACGAAACCTCCCTGCGAGGCTCGCGGCGAGATGCGGCCGCGCATTTGCACGAACTGGCCGGCCACTTGCGACGTGCCACCGACGCGAACGTGCCGCCCGCTCGGCTGGCAACCCTCATCGCCGGGCTGGTGAGCCGACCGGGCTGATCGTCATGGAGCCAAGCACCCGGTCTGACTACTTGTGGTCGGGTGCCTGCGAGAATGGCGCGCATGTCTGGCTCCGGCGGCCCGGCCCGCCCACCGCGCGTCCTCTCTGGGATCCAGCCGACCGCGGACTCGTTCCACCTCGGCAACTACCTCGGCGCGCTGCGTAACTGGGTGGCGCTGCAGGACAGCCATGACGCCTACTACTGCGTGGTCGACCTGCACGCGATCACCGCCGGGCACGACCCGGCCCTGCTGCGCCAGCGCACCCGGGTCTCCGCGGCCCAGCTGCTCGCCCTCGGCCTTGACCCGGAGCGGTGCACCCTGTTCGTGCAGTCGCAGGTGCCCGAGCACGCCCAGCTCGCCTGGGTGCTGAGCTGCATCACCGGGTTCGGCGAGGCGCGCCGGATGACCCAGTTCAAGGACAAGTCGGCCCGCCAGGGCGCCGACCGGGCTTCGGTCGGCCTCTTCACCTACCCGGTCCTGCAGGCCGCCGACATCCTGCTCTACCAGGCCGACGCGGTGCCGGTCGGCGAAGACCAGCGCCAGCACCTGGAGCTCACCCGCGACCTGGCCCAGCGCTTCAACACCACCTTCGGCGCCGTCTTCACCGTGCCCGAGCCGTACATCATCCGGGGCACCGCGAAGATCACCGACCTGCAGGACCCGACGGCCAAGATGTCCAAGTCGGCCTCATCGGCGAACGGCATCGTCGACCTGCTCGACGACCCGGCCCGGTCGGCCAAGAAGATCCGTTCCGCGGTGACCGACGCCGGCCGCGAGGTCACCTTCGACCCGGTCGAGAAGCCGGGCGTGGCCAACCTGTTGACGATCTTCTCGGCGCTCGCCGGCCGCGGCGTCGACGATTTGGTCGAGGGGTACGCCGGCCAGGGGTATGGGGACCTGAAGAAGGACCTGGCCACGGTGGTGGCCGACTTCGTCCGACCGGTCCAGGAGCGCACCCGGGCCTACCTCGAGGATCCGGCCCAGCTGGACAAGCTCCTCGCCGTGGGGGCGGAGAAGGCCCGTACGGTGGCCGCGACCACGCTACGCGACGTGTACGACCGGGTGGGCTTCTTGGCGCCGGCCAAGAACGGCCAGCCCAGCCTGGCGCCGGCCAAGGAGGACTAGGCCGCGCGTGGTCCGGACCATCGGTGTGGCGGTCGGCATTCCCGAACCGTGGGGCTCCCAGCTCGACGGACACCGGGCCGCGGCGGGAGATCCGATGGCCCCGTTCATCCCGGCCCACCTGACCCTGCTCGGGCCGACCGTGGTGGCCGGGTCATCGGTGCAGACCAGCCGGATCGAGGGCCATCTCAGCGAGGTCGCCGCCGTCCACCGGCCGTTTCATGTGCGCCTGCGGGGCACCGGAACGTTTCGCCCGGTCACCCAGGTGGTCTACGTCGCGGTGGCCGCCGGGGTCGGCGAGTGCGAGCGGCTGGCCGGGGCGATCCGGGCCGGGCCGCTCGCCCGGGAACTGCGCTACCCGTACCATCCGCACGTCACGGTCGCCCACGACGTGCCCGACGCCGCCCTGGACGCCGTCTTC
>JBLNGJ010000497.1:0-4695 GCA_050264675.1 Micromonosporaceae bacterium | reverse complement strand
GGTGTGGGCGTGCGCGACGTACGCGGGCAGCCGAGGCAGCACCGTGTCCAGACCGATCAGGGCGGCCAACGCCGCCGGCCACTGCTGGAAGAGCTGCCCGCCGTAGCGGTGCCGCCAGGCCCGGGCCTGGGCGATGAAGTCTTCCGGGCCGGCCAACGCGGCCCCGGCGATGCCACCGAGCGTCTTGTAGAACGACACGTACACGCTGTCGGCGAGTGCACCGATCTCGGCCAGCCCGTGACCCAGGTGCGGCGTGCTCTCCCATAGCCGGGCTCCATCGACGTGCACCCGGGCCCCCCGCTCGCGGGCGGCGGCGACGATGGCGGTCAGCTCCGCCCAGGTCGGCAGCAGGTAACCGGCGGCGCGTAGCGGCAGCTCGAGCATCAGGGTGCCGAACGGCTCATCGAGTGTGCGCACCTCGTCGGCGGTGGGCTGGCGCTGCTCGCGGGTGGGCCACACCGCCGACAGTCCAGATAGGACGCTGTAGGCGTGGCGCTCGTGCACCTCGAGGTGCGTCAGCGGGTGCATCGCCACCGTGGAGTTGCCCGTACGCGCGGCCCAGCACCGCAGCGCCACCTGCTGGGCCATGGTCCCGGTCGGGAAGAATGCAGCCGCGGGCAGCCCCAGCAACCCGGCCACCCGCTCTTCCAGCGCGGTGACTGGACCGCCGGTGCTGTAGACATCGGTCTCGTCGGCACCGGCCGCAGCCAGCGCGGCCAGCCGTTCGTCGAGGCGCGGCTCCCGCACTCCGGAGAGGATCCGGTCGCACTCCGCCTTGGCCCGACGTCGCCGCGCCATCTGATCATCCATGCCGGCAACATACGCGCCCGGGACGGGTGGTCGGAGGCGGTGGCCGCCGCCCGTCGCCCCGATCAGGGCGTGATCGTGACCGGCACCGGCAGCCCTTGCTGCACCTCCAGCACCGCCCGGTCGGCCAGCGGTTGCGCCAGATCCACGGTGGCGGTGCGGATCGCGCCGATGGCCGGGCACGCCCCTTCGCCGCCGGCGTGCCGCTCCTCGACGACGATGACCACCACCGCGTTGGCCGACTCGACCGCCTCCGCGCGGTAGTCGGCGCCGCACGGCTGGCTCGCCGGACCGGGCGACCCGGTGAACGTGACCGTCAGCCGCCGGCCGGCTGAGTTCGTCGTCGCCGACTCGATGGCCAGGCCGGCCGGCGGGTGGTACGGATCCCACGAGGGCGGCGTAACCCGGACCGTGGCCGACTCGGCCACCGCCACCCGGGTGATCCGCACGGTGGTGCCGGTCAGGGTGAACTCCCACGCGGGCACGGTCGCCGGACCTCGCGTCGTGTTCATCTCGACGGTGCTCAGCCGCGCACCGGTGACCTGGAGGGGCGCACATCCGCCGCACTCGCCGACGCCGGCGGCCACCAGCTGGCGCAGGGCCTCCTCGGCTGAGATCAGCGGGAACGCGCGCGTGGTGCCGGCGGCCCAGACCACGTCGCCGTTCGGCTGCGGCGCCGCCGGCAACGCCGTGGCCGCGATGACCCGTCCGGACATGAGCGCCGCCTTGTTGTCACCGTTGGTCATCTCCCAGTCGCCGAGCTGGCCGGTGAGTTCGCCGACCGGGGTGAACCGAGGCGGCCCACCGGCGTCGAGCAGCGCCTGGTCGTAACGGGCCAGCGCCTGGCGGGCCTGTTCCTGCAGGCGCTCGCGGTCGTCGGACCCGGCGCCCTGGCTACCCTGCCCGCCGCATCCACCAAGCCCGACCAACCCACTCACCATGACCACGATCCACACCAGCCGGCGGCGCCTCATCCACCCAGTCAAGCGAGTCATCTCCCGCTCACCTCCACCCGGGTTGGACGCAGGCCGGGCTGAGTTGGTTGCCCGGCGTTCAGCGACCGCAGCACCGGTGGGGCGGACTCGTCACCGCAGCGTCGCCCGGTGGACCCGGGTCAGGTGCGGCATCGGGAACCGGCTCCGCCCGGCGAGCTCGGGTTCCGTGGTCAACCGGCGCACGGCATCGACGATGTTGCGCTGCCCGTGCGGGGTGGCGACGAGATAGGGCGACCGGGTGGTGGCCAGCGCGACCAGGTCCTCGGGGGTCATCCACACCTCGTGCGGGAAGGTCGCCGTCTGCACCGGGCCGAAGCGTGGGCCGAAGTCCGATACCGGCCGCGCCCGGGGCGTCGATCCATCGATGATCTCTCCATAGCGGACCGTCCACGGTGTACCGGCGTCGGCATCGTTCCACAGGGCCGCGAAAACGCCACTCGGCCGGAGCACCCGGGCGATCTCGATGTGGGCGCGGGGCGCGTCGAACCAGTGGTACGCCTGGCCGGCGACGACCACGTCGACCGACTGGTCGGGCAGCGGGATCGCTTCGGCGGTGCCGGCGAGCGCGGTGATGGTCGGGCAGGCCGCGGCCAGGCGGGCCCGCATCAGGTCGTCCGGCTCGACCGCGACCACGTCGTGGCCGAGCTGATGCAGCCGCCGGCTGAGGATGCCGGTGCCGGCACCCAGATCGGCCACGCGCACCGGCCGCTCGCCGATGGCCCAGACCACGGCGGCCGCCGGGTAGTCCGGTCGGATCGCGTCGTAACGATCGGCGACCGGGCCGAACGAGCGGCCCTGACCGGCCGGCGTGATTCCGTCGGTCACCTTGCCTCCTCCGCTGAGGAGATCGCGTCGTCGGGTACGGCGTCAGGATAGGGCCGCCGGTGCGATATCGTCGGCGGGCGTGGATCGGCCCGATGACACCCGGCCACCGGTTGCGGCGGAACCCGACTGGTTGGCCACGCCGGTCCGCGACGAACTGGTCCTGCGCACGGTCCCCGGAGCCGTCGACTACCTGGCCGACTCGCTTACCCAGCTCGGCGGCGGCGTGCAGGCGACGATCGTCGGCCGCCTGCGGGACGGAGTACGGGTCGCCTACCACGGCCCGCTGCGCGCGCTCGCAGCCGACCGCTACTTCTCCAGTTGCGCGGTCGTCCTAGCCGAGACGACGACCGAGCCCGGGGTGGACCTGATCACGCCGCCGGCACCCGGTGGGGTACTGGCCGCGCTGGCGGCCGATGGCGAGGTCACCTTCCGGGTCGGCGATCTGGGCCGCCACCGGTTCGCCATCCGCGACACTGTGCGCGACACCTTGGCCTGGCGCAACGATCCGCGGGACTGGGCGGTCAACCTGGTCTGGGACGGCTCGTTGGTGCTGGCCGAGATCGGCGCGCTGCACACCACCCGCCGCTTCGGCCGGCTCGAACGGTTGCCGGCGTCGACAACTCCGGTGATCTCGGCGGTGCTGACTCGCCTGCTGAAGGCCGAACCTCAGCATGTGGTGCTCGACCCGTTCTGCGGCTCCGGCACCAACCTGCTGCATGTGTACGCGATGAGCGGGGTGGCGGTCATTCTCGGCACCGACCGCGACCGGGGCGCGCTACGGGCCGCGGCGGAGAACCTCCGGCGCGCCCGGGCTCCCCGTCACTTGGCCATGGCCGATGCGACCGCGCTGCCGTTTGCCGACGGTTCCGTCGATCGGATTGTGGCTAATCTGCCGTTCGGCAAGCGGGTCGGCTCCCATCAGCGCAACGAGGAGCTCTACCCGGCGTTCCTGCGCGAGCTCGCCCGGGTCATGGCCACCAAGGCCCGCGCGGTGCTGCTGACCGAGGACAAGCGGCTGCTGCGCACCTGGGTCCGGCGGGTGTCCGGCCTGCGTCCGGTCAAGGAGGTCGGGCTGGAGTCAGGCGGCGCCCACCCCAGCGCGTTCGTGCTGACCAACCGTCCGTCAACTGGGCGTCGAGCCCGGTAGCCGGCTAACCGTTACAGTTGTCGATATTGCCAACTGTGTATCTGTAAGCCGATAATGCACCCGGCGGGCGACCAGCCTGCCGGCTCGGCCGTGGACGGCGCCGAGGACCATTGTGGCCGCCGGCCCACCGAGCCAGCCCAGGGCGGGGCGGCCGCTATCCGGTCCGCGACCGCCCCGACACCGTGTCTGGAGCCGCACATGCGATTGCACAGAGCTCTCACCCTCCGGATGCCGGTTCTGCTCGGCATCGCTACGGTCGCCGTGGTCTCGGTGGCCATGCCGGCGTCCGCGTCGGTTACGGCGCATCGCGCTCCCGCGGCCGCGCCGGCCCTCGCGGTGACGCCCTCGCTGAACGCGACAATCAGGCTGAGCAACTGCTCGGCGTCACTCGTCCGCTTCCCGACCTCAGTGAGCACCGACCGGGCGATGATGCTGACCAACGGCCACTGCTACGAGGGCGGCTTCATCCCCGCGGGCCAGTTCATCACCAACCAAGCGAGCACCCGATCCGGGACGCTGCTCAACAGCTCGGGCACCGCCGTGGCCACGGTCCGCGCCGATCAGGTCATGTACGCGACGATGACCGGCACCGACGTGACGCTCTACCGGCTCAACCAGACCATCGGGACGATCCAGACCAATACCGGGATCAGCCCACTGACCATCTCGGCCTCCCACCCGGCCAGCGGCATCAGCATCTTCATTCCGTCCGGGTACCACTCACAGATCTGGAACTGCAGCATCAACGGGTTCGCGGCGACCGTGCGCGAAAGCCAGTGGACCTGGCACGACTCGATCCGTTACAGCATGCCCTGCCAGATCATTCCCGGCACATCCGGATCGCCGGTGGTGAGCGTCTCGACCGGTGAGGTCGTCGGCGCCAACAACACCATCAACGAGAACGGCCAGATGTGCACTTTG
>JBLNGJ010000496.1:0-2824 GCA_050264675.1 Micromonosporaceae bacterium | reverse complement strand
ACCGTCTTGGTCACGTGGTCGTGGTCGACTGACAAGCGTCGGGGCTCGCCTGACCTGGACTTCACTGTCTCCGGCCTGCGGCAGATCGCACAGCGGTGCGCCTGGCTACGCAGGAGCTTGTTGTAGTCGGCCAACGTGATCCCGTACTCGCGCTTGAGTACCTGCTCGTAGGGCACATCTTTGCCGCCCAACCGCAGGTAGGCTTCTCGCCGCTGGATCTTTCGGCACGCCTTACACCCCGGTCGGTAGCCGGGCATCCCCCGCGGTGAGGCGAAGAACTCAGTCACGGGCTTGACCTGACCGCAGGTCTTGCACAGCTTGGTCTCCATGGCAACGATACTAGCATGCGGTTGATACACCATAGTGACCGTTATGGGCCTCTGACCTGCGACGATGCTTCCAAAAGATCATGGAGGCTGGCGGTCAGGTCTTCAACACTCCACACCTGATCAAGATCATCTAGCCATTCGAAACATGGTCTCCGCGTAGCGGTCCACGTCCGCCGGTGTGTAGTGCCAGCCCATGGCCCCGAGCAGCCGTTCTGCGGCGTCACGCCATGGCTTAGCCGGGCGTTCCCGGCCCGCGCAGTGCAGCATTAAGCGTCGGTCGGCCTCCCGGATGACGCTAAAGGCGTAGGGCCAGCGGACCTGGTCGGCGATCACCTCGTTCCACAGGACGCCCGTTTGTGCTGGTGAGAGCCCTACGACTGCGGCCTTGAGCTTCCACTGCTCGATCGCCGCCTGTCCTTGGATGCTCCAGCTGAGGCTGCGCCAGAATTCGCTCATGGTCCCTCCAGTACCTGCGCCAGCGCGTCCTCGCGGGTCATTCCGCGGGCGATGAACCCGGTTACGGCGGCCTCGAAGACCCGCTCGTAGTCAGAACCGTGCCGCTCGGTCATGGTCTTCACCCCTTCGGCTCCAAGATCGTTCTTACGGAAATTGCCGGGCCGAGACTCCTACTGGCCGGTAACAAAACCGTCAGGTCTGGCTCGTGGCGCTTCGGCTGCGGCGGGGTTGGTTGCGATGGCCCAGCGGAGCATGCGGCGGATGACCTCGGCTTTGCTGAGGTCAAGGGTGTTGGCGCGGTGTTCGATCTCGGTGGCGAGGGTGTGGTCGAGCCAGAGGGATGTCATGACGCTGTCGCGGCGGCGGCCCATGCGCAGACATTACCTCAAGGCCGAACAGGACTGCAGGCATTACCTTTCTCGCGTGTCCAGCTGCCGTCGAGGCGTAGCTCCAGCATCGGCTCGGTGGCGGTCTCGTCGAGGCGCACCGGCAGGCCGAAGATCTGCATCTGGGCGTCCGGGCCCCAGTCGGCGTCGGGCTGCTGCCCACGAAGGTCGAAGTGCCTGCGCATCAGTTCTACGGCGTCGGGTGAGATCACCCACGTCCACCGGACCAACGACCGTGGTGGGGTGGCGCGGACAACCCGTTCCAGCTCCATGAGCTGACGGAACAGCCGCTCGAAGTCCTCGGTCACTGCCAGTCTCCCCGGTCGAGCTGTTCGAGGGTGACGTCGAAGCGGCGCCAGCGCCCGGACGTCCAGAAGTCCTCGTAGCGTTGTTTGGCCGCGGCCTGCTCCGGGTTCATCCAACCGCCGGCGCACCAACGGCAGGGCCCGTAGTCGCATCTGGTGCCGAGCTGGCCGAACAGTGTGCGGAGCCACTCCTTCACGGTTTCCACTCCTCCCGATAGCCGGGCTGGTCGGCGTAGGGCAGGGCGAGCAGGCGCAGGGTCGGGCACCAAGTCGGCTCATCGCAGGAGTCGCACCAGACGATAGGCTCGGGCCTGATCTTGCCCTCGAACTCGTCGGTCACGCGCCGGATCTCGTGCAGGTCCAGGATCCGCCGCGCGGCCTCCACTTCGGCCAGCGCCCGCGGTGGGTGCCAGCGGGCGATGTGGGTGGCGTTGTCGACCGCGAATGGGCCCATCTGCTCGTAGCGGCAGTCGGCTACCCAGTTGTCCACCGCGGGGGCGCGGACAGCGTCGCGGGTCATCGGGTCGTTGTTGTCCCACGGCCCGCTCGTTGCCGAGTTCGCCACCCGCTCATCCTCGTCGAGTTGGTTCCGCAGCCACGCCACAAGATCAGTCATGGCTCGGACCGGTCACCTGCATCGCCATGACGAGAACCATCAGGCACCCCAGCCCGGGCGCCGGCAGCACCGCCAGCGCGAGCCACGGCATGACCTCGCCCTCCATCGCACGGTGTCCGGTCCACTCCAGCGCCGCGAAGGTACCGAACGTGGCGATGAACCAGACGATCGCATAGACCGTCAGCGCGGCGCCGAGCCGCTTCACCAGCCGGTCCGAGTAGTTGCTCACGGCTTGCATCCCTTCCGCCGATGCGTCAACGCCTCGAGGAGCAACACCCGGATCATGTCCGACCGGGTGCGGTGCTCAACCTCCGCCAACCGGTCCACCTCGACCAGCCCGTCAGGGTCGAGGCGCACGTTCACCTTCTCGCGTGCAGACCTGTCCGTCATGTGGACAACGCTACCACAACCGCGCACAACGTGAAGACTCGACACACGCGCGGGGAGGTGTCTGTGGCCTCCCGGATCTCCTCGGACACCTGGTCGGCGTTCCTGGACATGTTCGAGGGCCGCAAGACCCCCTTCGCCACCCCCGGGGAGCTGGCGCGCAAACTGGACCCGCGCACCATCCAGACCCCGGCGCTGGACCTGGTCGACTCCGCCCTGGTCGACCTCGCGGAGAAGCGGACAAAGCGGCTAATTATCTCCATGAGTCCACAGGAAGGAAAAAGTCTCCGCATCTCCCGGGTCTTTCCGCTGTGGATGCTGCTGCGCAACCCGGACCTGCGGATC
>JBLNGJ010000495.1:0-3872 GCA_050264675.1 Micromonosporaceae bacterium | reverse complement strand
GTGTCGGTGACCAGGGCGGCGACCCACCGCCTCGACCGCCCGTCGTGGGTGATGTGCGAACAGCCGAGAACGATTTCTTCGCACCGGGTCGTCCGGAATCTCGGCACCCTTGCGCCTGGCGACATCGATCGTGTCGCTACCGTCGTGCGCCGTCTGCTCTACTCGGCCTAGCCATTTCCATCGCTGACGCTCAACGCGGGTGGAGACTCGTCGGGCTGGTCGAGCGTGCCTTGTGCCGACCTGTCAGATCCGTGACGAAGAGGCTGAGTAGCAACGCTCAGGCCGTCTGCCATGGGGCGTGGCCATGCTGTGGTGTACGCGGCCGAGATGCGAGATGGGGCGTTGCGGCGAAAGGGCGTGACAGTTGTGTCCGGTCGCGCCCGGCGCCAGCGCACCGCTCGACGGCACCCATACCGGTAGTCCGCCATTTCGTATGAGGAGGGCCAACGAATGCGCCCCCAGCTCGCAATACCTACGTACGCATGTCGAGGTTCCCAACGATCAATGTTGCTGACGCTCGGACTTGCCGCTGTTGCTTTGGTGGTCGCGGCTTGCGCGAGTCCGGCCGCGGACAACGCGGCGCCATCACTGGGTAGCGGCAGCCCTGCTCCGACTGCGTCGGCCAGCCCTTCGCCGGCACCTTCCCAACCAGCCACCTGCGCCAAACCGCCGGCGCCCGACCTGTGCAACGCGACTGTGGACATTCCCTCATGGGGGGAGGGTGATGCGGAGTGCCCACACGGTGCCGTCATGATCGACAAGGGCCGCTACACAGGCCTGCCCCATAACCCGTTGGGTGGCATCAGGATGGTGCTGTCCGCCGATGTCGACCACGACGGTGTCGCCGAGGAGGTCGCGCTGGCCAGTTGCCAGATCGGCGACCCAGGCATCGACCAGGTCTTTGTTGTGGATCACACCTCCTCGGGCGCACTCCACACGATGGGTCAGATCATCCGACCCGGGCAGGGCTTCAGCTTTGGTGTCCATACCCTTGCGGCCGGCCCGGACGGCTCGGTTCGCGTCCAACTCAGCAACGTGCTGGGTTCCGACGAAACCGCAGAAGTTGCCCAGGTCACCCAGTGGCGAACCTATGGCTGGAATGGCCAGCGGTTCATCCAAACAGCGGGATCCACATCCTTTGACGCCGACCGGAGCGCGACCCGCCTGACGATGAGCGTGGCTCCAGCGGTCTTCGCCAAGCCGCAAGGCACTCTGCGACGCGGGACCTTTACCGTAACGGTGCACAACACCGGCACCACGCCGGCCTCGGCGGTGGCGGTCCGGCTCATCATCGACGATTGGCTCAGCCTGAGCCCGGGCCCGTGTGACCCCCAAGGCCATTCGATCGCAGTCGAGTCCTGCCCCTTCGACATCGCCGCGGGCGGCACTCGGACCATCACGTTCAACGCCACAATCACTGCCGCCGATGCCCTCATGCTCGTCGCGCATGGAGGGGGACCCGGCCTCGTCATGATCCAACTTCGCCTCGGCGACCAGCTCTACACGACCGTCCGGGGCAGCGCGACCTTCCCGTAGATGCCGCGGGCCGTAGCGGGCCCGGCGGATGACGGCTGAGACGCTACTGAATGAATCATCGGCGCCTAGGTCAGCCAGGCATGGACGTACCAACCGATCCCGAACGCGCCGGCGAGCCCGACGAGGCCGAGATAGGTCAGCACCAGTCGGGTGTCACGCAACACGCATCGCGACCGGGTCAGACCCGCGCGCCAGGCGCGCCAGTATCCGACGACCCCGAGCGCCGCGAAGCCGACCACCGCGACCGGGCCGAAGATCCACGCGAGAAGGGCGATCGTGGCATAGATGCAGAGCCGCAACGGGTCGTACGGCGCTGGCGCGCCGGTGGCGTTCATGCGACCTCCTGTACGGGCGATGGCGAAAGAAGCGCCGTGGCCGTGGGCGTCCAGGCCAGACGCTGCCGCGCCAGGGTTGGCCAGGCCTGCACCGCGCAGAACGGGGCGCACTGGTGGGCATCGTCGGCCCCTCGGGTGGCCACGTGCACGCAGCATTGCGCCAGCCGTTCCTCGATCATCGTGGCCATGTCCATGAAGGGCTTGACAGTGATCCGCTTGACCCGCTCGCCCAACAGCCGGCGCAACCGGTTCTGGCCACCGGGAAGGGCGGAGGAGGCCAGGGTCAGCAGTGTCGAGACGCCCAGGTCGCAGTTCTCGCAGATGTCGCGCCACAGCTGACCAACCCGCGGATGTGACAACGAGGACTGCTCCGAGAGCAGCCCGAGCAGCGAGTCCTTGACGGCCGTCCGCATGGCCGCCGGGATCTCCACATCGGCGATGCGGTTGGCGATGACGTCCGGGGCGAGTTCGAGGAACTCCCGCAGCCGGTCGTGTCCGATGATGGCGGTCAGCGAGCGCCACTGCCCCGCGTCGTCGCGCAGCAGGTAGCCGACGGAGCAGCAGTGCGGATGCGAGCAGGGCAACGCGGTCAGGTCCTGCCAGGTGACCAGGTCGCCGGTCTGTGGCCCCAACCGCGCCAGCACGCCGGTGTGGGTGAGCCGGTCGGCCCAGTCGATGGCGCCCGTGCGGCCCGAGCCGAACTGCGGTTGGATGCTGATGCCACCGACGTAAGGGGTGTCGAGCGCCCGCTTGACCACGGCGCCGATCTCGTCGTCGTTGACCCCGAGCGCGGCCGTCATCGTGAGGGTGACGAAGATTCCGCGACTGGATAGGCGCTCGATCGCCTGCTCCTTGAGCGCACGCAGGTCTCCGCCGCGGTGGTGCCGGCTCGCGTCGGCCGATTCCCCGTCGTACTGCAGATAGACCTCGACCCGCTCGCGATGCTCGGTGAGCAGATCCAGCAGGCCGTCGTCGCGGGCGATCCGCACACCATTGGTGTTGACCAGCACCCGCACCACATTGCGGGCGGCCACCTCGCGCAGCAGCCGGGCCAGGTCGGGGTAGAGCGTCGGTTCGCCGCCCGAGAGCATCAGGACGTCGATGCGACCATTCTCCCGCGACAGCCGGGTGTCAAGGCTCGCCAGCACGTCGGCCAACGTGACGACGCCGGTCAGGTCCGGAGATGAGTCGGTGAAGCAGGTGGGGCACCGCAGGTTGCACTCCGCCGTGATGTCGGCCAGCAAGATGCAGGTGTGCTGCGTCTGCATCTCCGGCAGGCCCCGGTAGTAGGCCAACGGCACCGGGTCGAAGTTGCCTATCTGGTCGGGGATGTGTTGCTTGGTCGGGGCGGTCCAGCGTTCGAGGTAGCGCAGGATCTCCGGGGACTCGTCGTAGAGGGTGCGCACGAGCCCGTGCTCGGGGCAGCCGCGCTCCAGCCAGATGCGCTCGTCGCGTTCGACCAGCCAGCCGGACAGGCGCCGGACGTCCGCCAGCGGACGGGCGGGCTGCTCGGCGTGGCAGTGTGGACAGAAAGCGTTGACGTAGCGATGAACGCGATCCCCGCGAAGGCCCATGCCGCTCGCCACCGCCGTCAGCCCCCGAGGTTGTTCGCCAAGATTGCGATCAGCGCCACGCAGGCGCCGCCCACCACGATCGGGACGGCCGCCCAGCCGATCAGCAAACCCACGCCGCGACCGCGGTCGCCCCGCACCAGGAGGGCGATGCCCCCACCAATGCAGGCTGCGAACACGAGCAACTCGGCCACGGGAAACGCCACGGCGAATCCTCCCGACGAGCTCATCACGATATTGAGCAAGGTGGCCACGGCAATGCCCAGGATATGCGCAAGTAATGCCAGCGCAATGCCGGTCCAGACCTGGGTCGCCCGGATCTGGCGCGGGTTCGTCGCCGGCTGGGTCGGCCCGGGGTTCGCCGGGTGCTGGGGGTACGGAACGGGCTCGGGGTCGCTTGGCTGCTGGGGTTCGGGTGCCGGATCGGTCA
>JBLNGJ010000494.1:0-2980 GCA_050264675.1 Micromonosporaceae bacterium | reverse complement strand
TGAAGGACACTCTGGCGCCCCACTCCGTCTGTCGAGGGGACGAGGTCATGAGATCGCCGAGGCGTTGAGTGGCTTGGCCCAACACGGCGACATCGCTCTTCGGCGTGCCGGCTTGGGAGACCGGCAGTGAACACTACGGTCGTCCCATGGGCGAAGTGGCCGAGCGCGCCAAGCGGATCGTGGCTGGTGGCGCTGGCGGCGTGGTTGGGACGGGCGTTGGTGCGCTGATGGTGGCCGCCGGGGTGGCAACGGGTAATCCAGCGTTAGCGCAGGTCGGCATGCTCGCCGGTCCGTTCGCGGGCGCTGTCGCGGAGAGTACATCCTCGCTGTCACCGGTGCGTGGTGGTCGGAGGGAGTCCAGGGCTTCGCCGAGGCGGTCGAGGCTGAGACTGGCGAAGGTGTCGAGGAGTTCCTGACCGAAATGAAACCCGATCGGAAGACGCGGCACCTTCTGGGCCAAGCAGTGGCGTCGGCTGCCGAGTCGGCAGATGAGCAGATCGTGCGCTCGCTAGCCCGGGCGTTTGTAAGTGGCGCCAAGGATGGCGACAAGGTGGACGCGATGTCGGACCTTGTCGGTGTATTGCGGGGGGTACAGGCTAAGCATGTCAGGGTAATGGCAGTGCTGGCGAAACCTCCGTACCAGATGACGGTCGACGACGTGAAAGAGGCGGACCCTGGGCTTGGGCACACGGTCGCGATCCTCTGTCGGGACCTGGAAGGACTTGGTTTGGTTAGGTTTGTTGAGTGGAACGTTGTGGCTCTTGCGGCTGCGGGATGGTCGTGCGCAACCCTTCTGGACGAGCTCGACTGTTTGCATACGGGGAAACGGTCGCCGCAGCCGACACAACGGACAGGATGAGGTCTCGTGGTGGCTAGGGGCAATACCGCTAACTTAAGAGTGGCTGGCGGGTCGCGATCGCGTCGCGGGGTGGCTTGGTCGGCCTGGGCCATTTCCGGTGCTCGGCGCGCTTGAGCGCGTAGTTGGACATCTTGCGCTTGATGACGCGCGGATTGGTGCGCAGGCGCCGTCTGTTGAGGCGCTGCAAGAGTTCTCGGAGGCCGCGGGCGAGTGCTGTGGCGAGGCGGTCAGGGGGAAAAGGCGGCCTGCTCGGTCACGGTGCGTCGAGCCAGCCGGAGCGTGCGGATGAACGAGACGCGGTCGGGGTCGATGTCGGCGTCGAGGGCGGCGGCGTGCATGAGCTCGCGGATTGCCCAGTGCACGAGCAGGAAGCCCCAGACCTCCTGCTGCACGCCGTCGGGGGATTTCGAGCGGAGTATGACCTTGGCGCCGCGCTGGTGGGTCTTGAGTTCGTCGAGGGTGTTCTCGAACTCCCACCGCTGCGCGTACAGCTCGGCCAGTTCGGCCGCGGGCGCCTGGTCCGGGTCGAGCAGGGTGGTGACCAGCCGGTAGTGCTCGCCCTGTGGTGCCCGGCCGTCGTCGATGGTGTACTCGACCACCCGCACCGTGATCGGCCCGGCACCGGCCTTGTGCGGCCCGGTTCCCTTGCCGGGCACCAGTCGTGACAGGTAGGAGCCGTCCGGCAGCACTTCGAGCACCGGCAAGGTGAAGGTGGCGCTGGCCCGCCACAGCAACTGCGCGCCGGTACCGACGGCCGCCTGCCACAGTTCGTAGCTGAGGAACCCCCGGTCGGCCAGCAGCAGCATGTTGCGCTCTAGCTTGGGCAGGATCTGGGTGGCCAGCGTCTTCTCCGCCTGCGAGTACGGCCCGATCGCGGTGGCGAACACGGCGTGCGTGCCGCATTCACCCAAGCCGACCAGCCGGACCTGCGGAAACGCCCCCCGGCCTTCGCCCCGGGAGCTACCTGGGCGCCCGAAGTGCCCGTCATTCTCGACGGTGTCGGGCAAATCCAACGTCGCGCCGTCGATGGCGACCAACCGCAGGTCGCGATACCAAGCACCGCGTGTCGCCTCTGTCGCGAGTGGACGGACAGAACGGTCGAACAGTTCCCTCAACGGCTCGGGACCCAGCCGCGCCCGAGCCTTGGCGATGGCGGCCGTGCTCGGCACCGTCCAGACCCGTCGCCACCGACCCAACCACTCCAGCCCGCCCACCAGCAGGCGCATGACCTCCTCGTAGCCCTGACCGGCGAACAGGCACATCGCCAGCACGTAATAGACCGTCACCCGCGCTGGCAGCAGCCGACTGCGCACCTCACCCCGATCGGTCGCGGCCACCGCCGCGTCCACCGCCACCGGCGTAAACGTCTGGGTCAGCACACCGATCGCGATCCGATCGGACAGCCGCTCATCCGTGAGCGGCTTCACCTGGCCAGCACGTGGCATGCACGTAACATACCAGACGATCTCTAAAGTTAGCGGTATTGGGTCTAGGCGACGCTGGCAAGCCTCAGCCAACCACCTGACCCGCTCAGCGCCGAGCGTGGACTGCTGGGCCTTCTCACGAGCCTCCACGGCGTGGGCGAACTGCATCGCCGTCCCCTCCAAAAACCTTCACCACACCACACGCAACTACGACTTGCTCAGGCTCACTGTGGGACGACGGTCCGAACGGCGGCCCGAAACCGACGCATTCCTGCCGGTCGCAGTCAACTCCGGTGTTGCGCAGACGATCCGCTTTGGACCACGGTCAGCGTCTCGGCGTGTACCGATACCGGGTCGGGACCAGGTCCTCGTTGCGCGGGCTCCATGGGCGTTCGATCCACAACACCCCACCGGTCCCGACGAACTCGCCCTGTTCCTCCACGGTGACGGCGATGCCGTGTACGACGGCGAGCACCGTCTCGACGCCGGCCCGCGCGGACCCAAGTTCACCGTCGGTGATCTCTACCGGCCCAAGCGGACCGGACAGACCCTTTGCCTCCACGCGGAGCAAGGGTCTGTCCTCCGGACCAACCTCGTAGTCGTACGGGCGCGTCGCGGCAGTATCGCGGATATCGCCCTCGGCGTAGCCCTCGCCGACGAGCCACTCATACACGACATCCATGGCTCGCCACTCGAT
>JBLNGJ010000493.1:0-3342 GCA_050264675.1 Micromonosporaceae bacterium | reverse complement strand
GGCAACGCCCAGACGCTGCGGGTGCTCAGCCGCCTCGAGGCGAAGGTGCTGCGACCCGACGGCGGTTCGGCCGGGCTCAACCTCACCCGGGCCAGCCTCGACGCCACCTGCAAGTACCCCTGGTCGCGCCGCGACGACGAGCGCAAGTTCGGGGTGTACGCCGATGACGCGCCCGTCTTCGCCTGGTTGCGCGCCGGCGCGCCGCCCGATCAACCGCACCGGCGTTGCCTTGAGGCGCAGGTGATGGACTGGGCCGACGACGTCGCGTACTCGGTGCACGACGTGGAGGACGGGATGCTCGGCGGCTACGTCTCGCTGCGGCCGCTCATCGTCGACGCCGACGAGCGGGCCGCGCTCAGCAAGGACGTGGCCGAGGTCTACTCCGGTGAGTCGGCGGCGGAGCTCTGCGGCGTCCTGGTCGATCTGCTCGCCGACCCGGCCCTGCAGGCGGTGGTGGACTTCGATGGTAATCACCGCTCGCTGGTCGCGCTCAAACAGGTCGCGAGCCTCCTCATCGGACGGTTCGTCACCGCGGCGCTCGACGCCACCCGCGCCGCGGCTGGACCGGGGCCGTTGCGCCGCTACGACACCGATCTGGTCGTGCCACCGCTGGCCCGGGCCCAGTGCGCGTTGCTCAAGGGCATCGCGTTGCGGTACGTGATGCGCCGCGCCGGCTCCGAGCAGCGCTACGCCCGCGAGCGGGAGCTGTTGCGGGAACTGGTCGCGGCGCTCGCCGTCCGGGCGCCGGCCGAGCTCGACCCGGTCTTCGCGCCGCTCTGGCGAGCCGCGCCGGATGACCCGGCCCGCCTGCGCGTGGTCATCGACCAGGTGGCGTCGCTGACCGACCCGGTCGCGCTCGCCTGGCATCGACGCCTGTGCGGATGAACCGGACCGCCCCGATCGGCGTGGGTGGTGTTTGGATCGGTCTATATGAAAGGCTGGCGCGATGAGTGGCGACGGGCAGACGTTCGTGATCATTGGCGCCTCCCTGGCGGGGGCGAAGGCGGCGGAGACGCTGCGGAAAGAGGGCTTCACCGGCCGGCTGGTGCTCGTCGGCGACGAGACGGCCCGGCCGTACGAGCGGCCCCCACTGTCCAAGGACTACCTGCTCGGTAAGAAGCCGCGGGACAAGGCCTTCGTCCACGAAGCCGGCTGGTACACCGAGAACGATGTCGAGCTGCTGCTCGGCGTACGCGCGACCGCGGTCAACCCCGGCGCGCGCACCGTCACCATCGACGGGGTCGAGCCGCTGCACTACGACAAGCTGCTGCTCGCTACCGGCTCGCACGTGCGGCGGTTGGAGCTTCCCGGCTCCGACCTCGCCGGCGTGCGCTACCTGCGCACGATCCTGGAGTCCGATGCGCTGAAAGAAGAGCTGCGCGAGGGTCGGCAGGTGGTGGTGATCGGCGCCGGCTGGATCGGTCTGGAGGTCGCGGCGGCCGCCCGCAAGCACGGCGCGACCGTGACCGTGGTCGAGGTCGACTCGCTGCCACTGCGCCGGGTGCTCGGCGACGAACTCGCCACCATTTACGCCGACCTGCACCGGGCGCACGGCGTGCAGTTCCGCTTCAACGTGGGGGTACGCGAGTTCGGCGGCGCCGGCGGCCGGCTCACCCACGTCGTGCTCGAGGACGGCACGGAGCTGCCGGCCGACGTGGCCGTGGTTGGCGTGGGCATCCGCCCGGCGGTGGAACTGGCCGAGTCGGCCGGGCTGGACGTCGACAACGGCATCATCACCGACGCCCAGCTGCGCACGTCCAACCCTGACATCTTCGCCGCCGGCGATGTGGCCAACTCCTACCACCCGGTCCTGGAGCGGCCGGTGCGGGTGGAGCACTGGGCCAACGCGCAGAACGGCGGCAAGGCGGTCGCCCTGTCCATGCTCGGTCGCGACGACGTCTACGACAAGCTGCCGTACTTCTACTCCGACCAGTACGACCTCGGCATGGAGTACTCCGGCTACGTCGGCCCGGAGGGCTACGACGCGGTCGTGTTCCGCGGCGATCCGTCCATCGTGGACGGTAAGGCG
The DNA here is from genome assembly GCA_050264675.1 of Micromonosporaceae bacterium. Taxonomy (GTDB): domain Bacteria; phylum Actinomycetota; class Actinomycetes; order Mycobacteriales; family Micromonosporaceae; genus JBLNGJ01. Next base: position 1,313 of record JBLNGJ010000493.1, on the reverse strand, counting down.
CCGGAGTTCCTGGCGTTCTGGGTTTCACGTGATGATCACGTGCTCGCCGGGATGAACGCGAACGTGTGGGACGTGGTCAAGCCGATCCAGAACCTGATCCGGGCCAAGCGCCCGATCGACCGGGCCCGCCTGGCCGACCCGAGCGTGCCGCTGGAGGACCTGCTCAGCTAGGTCGGCGTCGCCGCGCCGCAGCCCTGGCCGCCCTCCGGTGCCTCACCCTGGTGACCGCCGACGCTCGACTCGCCCGAGCGGCCACCCGTCACTGCGCCGTGGATTGACGGCGCAGGCGGGCACCCAGTAATACCGAGTTATACTCAGCCCGTGAAGACGGCGATATCGATTCCAGACGAGACGTTCGAGCGAGCGGACCGGCAGGCAGCGGCCCTGGGGGTGAGTCGGTCGGAGCTGTACACGACGGCGGTTCAGCGCTACCTCGATCAGCTTGAGGAAGAGTCGATGGTGGCCGGGATCAACGCCGCCGTCGACATGGTCGGCGGTGACGATTCGTCGGATGCCGCTGTGGTCGCGGGCCATCGAACGCTGGTCGCCGTCGAGGACGAGTGGTGATCGCGCGGGGCGGCATCTACTGGGCAAACCTTGGTGCGGCGGCCGGTAGCCGTCCCGCTCATCGCCGTCCGGTCATTGTGGTGCAGTCACCCCCGTACAACACAAGTCGCTTGAACACGGTGGTGGCGGCGGTCATCACATCGAACACCGGGCTCGCCGCCATGCCCGGCAACGTGTTCCTGCCCGCCGTCGCGACTGGACTGCCTCGCGACTCGGTGGTCAACGTGACGGCGTTGGTGACGCTGAACAAGACAGATCTCGACGGCCCGGTCGGCCAGGTGCCCGATGAGCTGATGCACCAGGTTGACCGGGGCCTTCGACGCGTCCTCGGCCTCTAGCGGCTGGCCCACAGTGGTCAAAGCGTGCGCACTCGCGGGTGCCGCGGCGTCGAGCACCGGCGTGGGGCGAGGTGCCAGTGCGGTCAGAGCCGCCCGGCGGCCATGTCCATGAGGCGGGCGAGCACCCGGCCGTCGGAGACGCGTACCCCGTCATGTTCGTACTCGTTGGTGACCCAGGCCCGGGTGTTGCCCATCGCCCGCGCGGTCTCCAGCTGCAGGTCCGAGTCGACGTACATGTCGTCGTAGTAGACCGCGGCGACCACCGGCACCTCGTTGCGGCTGAGGCGTTCCAGGTCGTAGAGCGGCGGCCAATCGCTGGCCGCGAGCAGGTCGGCCGCCTCGGCGAACGGGTGCAGGGCGGCGATGTCGCGGAACATCCACGGGTGCATCATCTCGCCGGTGAACAGC
>JBLNGJ010000492.1:0-16424 GCA_050264675.1 Micromonosporaceae bacterium | reverse complement strand
GTGCAGCTGAGTGGCGATGTCGCGGTACGGGGCCCGGCGGGCGCTGGCGAGCTCGAACGCGACCAACGCGTCCGGGTCGCGGTCGAGCACCGCGCCGGGCACGAGGTCGGCGATGACCCGTACCCCGTGCACCTGCTCGATCTGAAGCCCGGCCTTGGTCAGCAGAGCCCCGGCCGACTCGAGGTCGAAACGCCGCGGACCACGACCGTCGGCGTCCTGCAGCAACGCCGTCGCGCCGGGCAGCTGGCCGGCCATCGCCCGGGCCAACACCGCGGCGGCCCGGTTGGCCACCAGTACGCTCGCCGCACCGCCCGGGCGCAGCGTCGCCGCCACCGCCGCGGCGACCTGCCCCGGGTCGTCGACCACCTCGAGCACGCTGTGGCAGAGCACCAGGTCGGCACCGCCCGGCGGGACCAAACTGGCCAGCGCATCGGCGTCGCCCTGCACCCCGTGCACCCGCCCGGCCACGCCGGCCTCAGCGGCCCGCCGAGCCAACGCGGCCAGCGCGTCCGGGCTGGCGTCGACGACGGTCACGGTGTGGCCGGCCCGGGCCAGCGGCACGGCGAAGCCGCCGGTCCCGCCGCCGACGTCGACCACGCACAGCCCGGCCGGTCCGGCGCGGTCGAGTTCGCGGCGCCGCACCTCCCACACGACCACGGTGCGCGGCGCGGCCGGGACGGTGGGCTCCACGCCGCTCAGACTAACGCGCCGTTAGTACGCCCCCTGCCGGCGCAGGACCGCGCCGATGGTCTTCCACAGGATCGCCACGTCGACGGCGAGTGACCAGTTCTCCACGTAGTAGAGGTCGAGCCGGATCCCGTCCTCCCAGGAGAGATCGGAGCGCCCGCTGACCTGCCAGAGACCGGTCATACCCGGCTTGACCAGCAGCCGGCGGGCCACGTCGGGGTCGTAGAGGGCCACTTCGGTCGGCAGCGGCGGGCGCGGGCCGACCAGGCTCATGTCGCCGATCAACACGTTGAGCAGCTGCGGTAGCTCGTCCAGCGACCATTTGCGCAGGATGCGACCGACCCGGGTGACCCGCGGGTCGCGGCGCATCTTGAACAGCAGCCCGTCGCTCTCGTTGTGCTCGACCAGCTCGGGGCGCATCGTGTCGGCACCCAGCACCATCGACCGGAACTTGAACACGCCGAACTCGCGCCCGCCCTGGCCGACCCGGATCTGCCGGAAGAAGGCCGGGCCGCGGCTGTCCAGTTTGATGGCCGCCGCGATGACCAGGAAGATCGGCGCCAGCATCCCCACCGCGAGCACGGCCACCATCCGGTCGACGAAGCCCTTGAGCAGCTTGCGGCCGCCGGTGAACTCGGGTGATTCGACGTGGATGAGGGGCAGCCCGGCGATCGGCTGGGTGTGGATGCGCGGGCCGGCGATATCGGTCAGGGCGGGCGCCAGCACCAGGTCGATCCCGGTGCCCTCCATCTGCCAGCCCAGCCGGCGCAGCCGCCGCGCGGTCAGCTCGCCGGCACCGGCGACGGCGACCGTGTCGGCCGCGACGATTGCGGCCGCCTCCATGATGGTGCGAAACGATCCGACGATCGGCGCACCGTCGAGGTGTTGCGGTCCGGGAGCGATGAGCGACTCAGGTATGCAGGCACCCACCACGTTGAAGCCCGCGTACGGCTCGCGGCGCAGCTGGTGGATGAGCTCGAGCACGTGTGAGGCGTCGCCCACGACGAGCACCCGCCGAGCCCAGCCGCTGCCCCGGGTGCGGTCGCGGTGCAGCGCCTGCCGGGCCAGGTAACGACCGATCGGCAAGGCTACCGTGCCGGCCAGGAACGCGATGCCGAGGAAGCCGCGGGCGATGCCGACATCGGCCAGGTAGCCGGCGATCGCGACACCACCGGCCAGCCGCAGGCTGGCCCCCATGACCCGGCGGTACTCATCGGCGCCGTAGCCGAGGACGCGGGCGTCGTAGCACCGCATGCCGCGCAGCGCGAGCATCCAGACCGCGATGAGGCCGAGGGAGACCGGCGCGTAGGGCAGGCCTGCCCCGAGCGGGGCGGCGAACTGAAAGCGGGCCAGGTAGCCGCCGAAGACCGCCGCCGTGATGATGCAGGCATCGATGATCACGAGCCGATGGACGTACCGCTGTTTGCGCGCACGCATCGAGACTGCGACCGCCGGCAGCGCCGGGGTCGGCGCACGCCGCACCGACGTGGCCGTCATGCTCGTGCGGCCCTCCCTCATCGCCCCCCGACATCGGCGCGGCCGCCCCGCGGGGGCGCACCCAGTCGCCGTGCCATTCTGTTGGAAACCCTGGTAGCGGTCGCGAGTGGGACGGAAATCCGTCACTTCACCCCAGGCCTTAGCCTGCTGCGATGGACGCCGTACCCCACGCGACGAGACCGCCCCTGCCCCCGGCACTCGCCGCTGCCCTCGTCTTCGCGGCCAGCGGCGCCGTCCTCGTGCTCGAAGTGGTTGGGCTGCGCCTCGTTGGTCCCTACCTAGGGATCACCCTACAGACCAGCAGCGCGGTGATCGCGACGGCACTGGCCGCTATCGCCTATGGCGCCTGGACGGGTGGCTGGCTCGCCGACCGGATCGACCCGCGCCGCCTGCTGGCGCCGACCCTGCTGCTCGCCGCCGGCGCCACCGCACTGACGCTGCCGTTGGTCCGCTGGGCCGGCGAGCTGTTGCGCGGGGCCGCCGTCGCCGGCGTGCTGCTGCTCGCCGGTGTGGCGATCTTCGTGCCGGCGGCCCTGCTCGCGGCGGTAACCCCGCTCGTGGTCAAGCTGCAGTTGGGCGATGTGGGACACACCGGCCGGGTGGTGGGGCGGCTGTCCAGCATCGGCACCCTCGGCGCCATCACCGCGACCCTGGGCACCGGCTTCATCCTGGTCGCCGCGTTGCCGACCAGCATTGTCCTGCTCGGACTGGCGGGTGCGCTCGCCGCGGGCGGCGTCGCGCTCGCGGTCTACCTGGCCCGGCTCGGGGTGGGCGGCGCGTCCTCAGGTTTGCTGGGGCGACCCCGGGCGATGCTGGCGGTGGTCGGTCTGGCCGGGGCCGGGCTGACCGCGCTCGCCCCGAACCCGTGCACTGTGGAGACCGCCTACCACTGTGCCCGCGTGGTGGCCGACCCGGCCCGCCCGAGCGGCCGGCTGCTCGTGCTCAACTCAGCCCGACACTCCTATGTGGACCTTGCCGATCCGGCCCACCTCGAGTTCGCCTACACCCAGTGGATCGGCGCGTTCCTGGACGGCTACGCACCGGCCGGACGCCCGCTCACGGTCCTCCACGTCGGCGGGGGCGGGTTCACCCTGCCGGGCTACCTGGCCGCGACCCGGCCGGGCACGGTGAGCCGCGTGCTCGAGCTCGACGGTGACCTGGTGGCCCTGGACCGGGCCCGGCTGGGCCTGCGTACCGGCCCGCGGCTGCAGGTGCGCATCGGCGATGCCCGCATTGGCGTGGCCGGTGAGGTCTCCGGCCGTTACGACGTGGTCATCGGCGACGCGTTCGGGCATCTGGTGGTGCCGTGGCACCTGACCACCCGCGAGTTCATCGCCGAGATCCGCCGGGTGCTGCGCCCGGACGGTGTCTACGCGCTCAACGTCATCGACTACCCGCCGGACCGGTTCGCCCGGGCGGAGGTGGCTACCGTCGCGGCGGTCTTCCCGTACGTGGCTCTGGTCGCGCCACCGGACGGGCTGGCCGGGCACAGGGGCGCGAACTTCGTGCTGTTCGCCTCGATGGCCCCGCTACGCCTGGACGATCTGGCCATCCGGCTGTCGGCGCTGGCCGAGCCGCCCGGGCTGGTCTCGGGCGCGGAGCTGGCCGCCTTCGCCGCCGGAGCCGGTGTGCTCACCGACGACTACGCGCCGGTGGATCAGATGCTCACCGGCCCCTGACGGCGATCGGGTCAGCGGAAGTCGCGGGAGGTCGGGCGCGCCGGCAGGGTGAGCTGGGCGAGGTGGTCGGCGGAGAGGTTGACCACACCGTCGACCCGCTCGAGCCGACCGCGTATCAGCATGGCCGAAGCGGTGCGGGCGACCCGGCGGTGACGCTGCCACAGTCCCGGCGAGCAGATCACGTTGAGCATGCCGGTCTCGTCCTCCAGGTTGAGGAAGGTGATCCCGCCGGCGGTGGCCGGGCGCTGGCGGTGGGTGACCAGGCCACCCACGAGCACCCGGGTCCCGTTCGCCACCGTGGGTAGCGCGTCGATGGGCCGGGCACCGAGGCGCCCCAGGTGCTCGCGCACGAACTGCACCGGGTGGCAGTCGGGAGCGAGCCCGGTGGCCCAGACGTCGGCGATCATCTGCTCCACCTCGTCCATGCCGGGCAGCGTCGGCGCCCGTGCCCCCAGCGCTGTGCCGGGCAGGCGGCCCGGCCGTTCCTGGGCCGCGGCCCCGGCCGCCCACAGGGCCTCCCGGCGGCTCAGCTCACGGAGCTGACCGGTGCGCTCGTCGCGCACGCGGAAGCAGGCGAAGGCGCCCGCGGTCGCCAGCGCCTCCAGGTTGGCCGTGGTGAGCGGTTTCTCCTCGGCCAGCCGGCGGGCGAGGTCGCGCATGTCGCGGTAGGGGCCCCGCGCGGCCCGCTCCGCCTCGATGCGCTGGGCCAGCTCGTCGCCGATCGTGCGCACCTCGGACAGACCCAACCGCACCACCGGCCCGCCGATCCCCCACTGCGAAGGTGGCTGGCCCGGGCCGTTGCGCGCTCCGCCAGCGACGACGGGTGGCTCCAGGATGGCCTTGGCGCCGCTGGCGTTGAGGTCGGGCCGGCGCACCACCACGCCGTGGCGGCGGGCATCGTCCACAAGCGACTGGGTCGAGTAGAACCCCATCGGCTGGGCGTTGACCAGCGCGGCGCAGAAGGCGGCCGGGTGGTAGCGCTTGAACCAGGCGCTGGCGTAGACCAGGAACGCGAAGCTCATCGCGTGGCTCTCCGGGAACCCGTAGTTGGCGAACGCGGAGAGCTTGAGGAAGAGGTCGTCGGCGAGGGCGCCGGTGATGCCGTTGGCGGCCATCCCCTCGTAGAGGCGCTCCCGCAGCCGGTTCATCCGCTGCGCCGACCGCTTGGAGCCCATCGCCCGGCGCAGCTCGTCGGCACCGGCCGCGTCGAAGCCGGCCACGTCGATGGCCATCTGCATGAGCTGCTCCTGGAAGAGGGGCACCCCGAGCGTGCGCGCCAACGCCTTCTCCAGCAGGGGATGCGGCGCCTTCGCCTCCTCTTTGTTCTGCTTGCGGCGGATGTAGGGGTGCACCGACCCGCCCTGGATCGGACCGGGCCGGATCAGCGCCACCTCGACGACAAGGTCGTAGAACTTTTCCGGACGCAGCCGGGGCAGGGTGGCCATCTGGGCCCGGCTCTCCACCTGGAACACCCCGACCGCGTCGGCGCGGCAGAGCATCTGGTAGACCTCGGGGTCGGTGAGGTCCATCCGGCCGATGTCGATGGTCGGGTCGACGAAGTCCACCGCGTAGTGCAGCGCGGAGAGCATGCCCAGGCCCAGCAGGTCGAACTTGACCAGGCCGGCGGAGGCGCAATCGTCCTTGTCCCACTGCAGCACGGTGCGGTTCTCCATCCGGGCCCACTCCACCGGGCACACCTCGACCACGGGCCGGTCGCAGATGACCATGCCACCGGAGTGGATGCCCAGGTGCCGTGGGAAGGTCTGCAGCTCGTTGGCGAACGCGACCACGTGCTCGGGGATGTCGTCCACCACCGCCCCCACGCCCCACCGGTCGATCTGCTTGCTCCACGCGTCCTGCTGACCCGGTGAGTAGCCGAACGCCTTGGCGATGTCGCGCACGGCGGAGCGGGGCCGGTAGGAGATGACGTTGGCGACCTGGGCCGTGTGGCGGCGGCCGTACTTGGCGTAGACGTGTTGGATCACCTCCTCCCGCCGGCCGGACTCGATGTCCACGTCGATGTCGGGCGGGCCGTCGCGCTCCGGGGCCAGGAACCGCTCGAAGAGCATCTCGTACTTCACCGCGTCCACATTGGTGATCCACAGCGCGTAGCAGACAGCCGAGTTCGCCGCCGACCCGCGCCCCTGGCACAAGATGTCGTGGTCGCGGCAGAACTTGACGATGTCGTAGACGACGAGGAAATAGCCGGCGAACCCGAGCTGGTCGATCATCGCCAGCTCGTGGTCGATCTGGGCGTACGCGTCGGGCCGCTCCGCCCGGGTGCCGTAACGCTGGGCCGCACCCTCGTCGGTGAGCCGGCGCAGCCAGGACATCTCCGTGTGACCAGGCTCCGGGATGGGGTAGTCGGGCAGCCTCGGCGCGACCAGCCGCAGGTCGAAGGCGAGCTCGGCGGCGAGCTCGGCGGCGAAGGCCACCGCACCCGGATAGGTGGCGAAGCGGGGGGCCATCTCCGCCCCGCTACGCAGGTGCGCGGTGGCCGCCGCCGGCAGCCAGCCGTCGATCTCGTCCAGGCTGCGCCGGGCCCGCACCGCGGCGAGCGCGGTGGCCAGGTGGCGCCGGTCGGGCGTGGCGTAGTGCACGTTGTTGGTCGCGACCACCGGCAGGCGGCGCTGGGCCGCCAGCTCGGCCAGGGCGTCGTTGCGCTCGCCGTCGGTGGGGTCGGCGTGGTCGGTCAGCTCGACCGCCACGTGCTCCGCTCCGAAGAGGACGGTCAGCCGGTCGAGTTCCCGGGCGGCCGCGGCCACCCCGTCGGTGAGCAATGCCTTCGGCACCGACCCCTTGCGGCACCCGGTGAGCACGTGCACGTGCCCGCTCAGCTGGGCGGCGACCAGCTCGAGGTCGTACACCGGGCGGCCCTTCTCCTCGCCGGCCAACTGGGCCTCGGCGATCACGCTGCCCAGCCGCGCGTACCCGCCCGGCCCGTGGGCCAGCACCAGCAGGTGGGTGCCCACCGGGTCGGGCGCACCGTTCTGCGGCGCCGGCAGCTCCAGCGACAGCTCCGCCCCGAAGACCGTGGACACCCCCAGCGCCTGCGCCGCCTCGGAGAAGCGCACCACCCCGTAGAAGCCGTCGTGGTCGGTGATGGCGATTCCACCCAGGCCCAGCCGGGCCGCCTCCTCCACCAGCTCCTCCGGTTGGCTCGCCCCATCGAGGAAGCTGTAGGTGGAGTGACAGTGCAGCTCGGCGTACTCCACAGTGGAGCGCTGGCGGATGAAGTCAGGCGCCTGGTAACGCTGGCGTTTGCGGGTCCAGGCCGGGGTGTCGCCACCGTCGCCGTGGTCGATCGTGATCGGGTCGTGCACGATCGGCTTCGGCGGCCGGCCGGAGAGTGCCCGCTCCATCTCCGCCCACGGGACCGGTGGGTTGTTCCACCCCATGCTCAGCCCACCACCTCGATGTCACAGCGGATCCCCGGTGCCGCGGCCAGCTTCGCGTCGGCAGTCAGCAACGGCGCCGGCAACAGCTCGGCCGATGCGATGTAGGCGGCGTCGTAACTGGTGAGGTTGGGGTGCAGCTCCCAGATCCGGGCCAGCAGTGGACGAAGGGCCAGGCGGAGCACGGGTAGGTTGGCCAGGTCATCGATCGCCTGCCGGGCCCGGTCGGCGGAGAGCTGGCCGGCGCGGGTCCTCTTCCGGATCACGCTCGTCACCTCCAGGTCGATCAGCTCAGGGGCGACGAGCTCCCACCCCAGCAGGCGCTGCCGGATGTGCTTCCCCGACGGCCCGTCGTCGACGAGAGCGACGGCGAGCACGCTGGAGTCGATGACCAGAGCCGTCATCGCGCATCCCGCTCGCGCCGCACCTGGACGGTGGCCTCCCGCAGGCTCAGCCGGCCGCCGGTGTGCGCCTCGACCCGGGCGAACACTTCCTCCAACGTGGGCCGGCGAGCCGCCTCGGTGAGCAGCTCCCGCAGGTACTCCTGCAGTGACTTCCCCGCCGTCGCCGCTCGTGTCCGCAGCACCCGGTAGGTCTCCTCGTCGAGGTTGCGCACCTGAACTGTGGCCATGCGCCGAGGGTAGCGCTGGATCAGCGCTACTGCCTTCGATGTAGCGCCACCCGCCTCAGTCATAGCTGGCCTCCACCGTCCAGATGCCCGAGCTCAGCGCAAGCAGCAGGGTGCGACCGTCGGCGAGACACACCTGCAGCCGACACACCTGTCGGGCCTCCGCCGGCGCCCACCACCGCTCCTCGATCGGCCACGGGCCGGCCCATGAGGTCACTTCGCTGGCCGGCTGCCGGCCCGTCGCCACCCATGCCGGCGGCCCGGACATGGCCAGCCGCTCGTCAACCGAGACCGGCGAACCGTCGACCACCCGGACCACCGCCGGCACCGGCTCGACCAGCACCACCGCCGGCGCCGGCGCCGGCAGCCGCCCCGGCCAGGGCGGCACCGGCTCCCGCCGCGGGCTCCTCTCGTCGCCGCCGGGCCGCCGGGGGCTCCTCTCGTCGCCCCAGGGCACCAGGCGGACCCGGTCGGCGTAGTCACGCCCGCCGCCGAGGACCGCGGTGAAGACCGAGTCGGGACCGAGCAGCCCCTGCACCCGCACGAGCGCCCGGTGCGCCCGCTCGTCGGCCTCGCCGATCTCGCCCCAGAGGCCGGACCGCAGGCCGGCGTGGCGCACCACCCCGTCGGGGACGAGGCGCAGCCGGTCGATGCCCGCGGTGGGCCGGTCGACAGTGGACCGATGGGTGCCGATCCGGGCGGCGGTGAGCCAGCCGTCGAGCTGCCACCGCAGCCGATCGGCGATGCCGGCGGCATCGAGCAGGCCGTCATGGCGCCACATCCGGTGCAGCTCCTCGCCGGCGGCAGTGCGGGCTTCGATGCCCAGCCGGGTGGCGGCCAGGCCATGGCCGGCGAGGCGGGCGTGCAGCCGCTCCGCCAACGCCCGGGCCGCGAACGCGGCCATGTCGACCCGATCCAGTGGCGGGTCGTACTCCTCGGTGACGGTGAGGTCCGGCGGCGGTTTGCGGACCGCGAGCGGCCGCTCGTCCACCCCGGCGGCGAGCCGGTGCACGTAGGCGGCGTCGAACCCGAACCGGGCCAGCACATCGCCGGCGGGTAGGGCCGCGAAGTCGGCCAGGGTGCGCACCCCGAGCCGCCGCAACAGGTCGGCCAAGTCGGGCCGGTCGATGGTGGAGATGTCCATGCCGGCCAGGAACTCGGGGGTGCGCCCGGGCGGCACGATCAGGCCGGCCCGGGCGGCGAGCAGCGCGGCGAAGACCCCGTCGGCGACGCCGGCCTGAGCCTCCACACCGCAGCCCAGGGCCACTTGCTCCACCAGCCGCTCGACCGCGGCCGCCTCGGAACCGTAGTAGCTGGACGGGCCACGCGCCGCCAGCGCGCAGGCCCCCGGACGGATCACCTCAACCCCGGGGGCAAGCTCCTCCACCGCGGCGACGACCGATTCGAAGACCCGCGCGTCCCGCGCCGGATCGTGCTCCACCACGACCAGCTGCGGGCAGCGCCCCTGTGCCTCCCGTTTGCGCAGCCCGCGGCGAACCCCCTCGGCGCGGGCCGCCGGCGAGCAGGCCAGCACCCGGTTGGCGTGCAGCACCACCACGGGCCCGTGCACATCAACGCCCTCGGCGAGCCCGGCCGCGAGCACCGGCCAGTCCGGGCACCACACGAGCAACGTCCGCACAGTTCACCCCGCCCGATCCAGCACCACGTCGGCCGGACGCTCCAGGACCGCTATCTCGCCGGACCCTTCGATCGGGGTGGGCAGCCACAGGTGGGCCCGGCGGGGACGCGCGGCCGCGCCCCGCCCCCGGGCCACGACCTCCACCTCGTGCCGGCCCAGCCGCCCCCGCCCGGCCCCGATGCCGGGCCAGGCGTCGGCGACCACCTCCAGGGTCAGCTCGGCACCGGACCACCGTCCCACCGGAACGAGCACGGCGCCGCGCTGCCGGGCCCGCGCGGCGAGCCGGCTCACCACCGCCGGGGCGACCGACCCGGGCGCGGCGAGCACCACGATGTCCACGCCGTCGAGCAGGGCCGCCACCACGCCCGGCCACTCGGGGCCGGGCCGGGGCACCAGCGCCAGCCGGTCGACCACCACGCCCGCCTCGGCCGCTGCGACCAGGCCCAGATCGGGTAGGCCGACCGCGGCACACCAGGAACCAGCGGCCGACGCCGCCGCGAGCAGGGCGAAGAGCAGTGAGGTCTGGCCGGCGTTCGATGGCGCCAGGGCGACCGTGCTGCCCCGGCGCAGCGCGCCACCGGGAAACAGCGGTCGCAGGGCCGGCGCGAGCGGCAGGCCGCGCTCGACGGCGGCCGGTTCGGCGTGCTCGCTGGCCCGCCGAACCAGGCCAGCGGCCCGGATCTCCGCCAGCCGGACCGGTGCCGGCTCGGCAGCCAGCCGCTGGCGTAGCGCCACGATATCGGCCACGGCGGTGCTCCACTTCGCTTGCGTGACCCTGCGCCTTGCGTGACCCGGCCGAGGCCGGATCAACGGTCAGGGTCGGCGGTCAGGAGGCGAGTCCGTCGAGGACCGGTTGGTACGGCAGCCCCAGCGCCTGACCCACCACCGCGACGAACTGCTCGGCCGCGGCGGCCAGGTCATCGGCCTCCCGGGCACTCACCGCCCGCGGGATGCCCGCCTCGGCCGCGGCCCGCTTCGACGCCGCCGCGGCGAAGAACGCCGCCCACTCCCGAAGCTCGGGGGCGATCGCGGCGAGCAGGACCCAGACGTTGGTCATCCGGCTCCGCCGGCGAGGCTCCGGGCGGGCCCGGGCGGCGAGCACCGCGGCGGCGGCGCGGAGCGCGGCGAGATGGGCGGTGGCATACCGCAGACCGTCGGCCGGCGTGCGTCTCGCCTCGGCCAGGCCAAGGCGGGAGAGCACGAGCAGTTCGGCCGGGCTCCGCTGCGGCAGCATGTGCCGGGGAACCGTCACGGTGGCGCCCGTCATGCTGGCACCCGTCCTGGTGGTGGCGCCCGTCCTGGTGGCGATGTTGGTCGGCACCGTCATCTGACTTTCACTCCTCCGCGTCGACGGACCGCTCGGTGACGAACGGTCTCTGGATGGGTGCGGCCGAGCGAGGCGCTTCCCCACACCGCGCCCGGCCGACGTGCCCCGGTCGTGGGGGGGCCCCCCCCCCGGGGGGGGGGGGGGGGGGGGCCCAACGCCCGACCTTCCCGGCCGGATCCGCGACGCCCGGCCGGATCCGGAAGCGGTGCCGCGAACACCTCTCCCGGAGCCCGTACATCGAACTTCTGTTCGAACACGGCTCCAGGTTAACTCCCGCCTCCGACAAGTTCGCAACGTCGCTCCGGCGGGTCCGCACGCGTGTCGCGCATCACATTGAGACCTGAACATCAACGGCCCGACTCCGACCGTCCCGGCAAACCGCCACCAACCCGCTCGGCCCTTCCGTGCCAGCGGTCGCCGGCGGGCAAGCCGCTCCTACCAGCCCAGGTAGCCTCCCCAGGGTGACCAGCCCGCCGGCGATCCGGTCCGCTGAACCTGCTGAGCCTGCTGGGCCCGCTCAGCCCGCTCGACCCACCGGCCGCCCGGCCGTCGGCGCCGCCATGATCGTCGTTGCCGGGGCGGTGTTCGCGCTCAACGGGACGGTCTCCAAGCTGCTGCTGCGCAGTGGCTTCGACGCGCCCCAGCTCACCGCGTTACGGGCGGTCGGAGCGTTCCTGGGCCTGCTGCTCATCTCAGTCATCGTCCGGCCCGGATGGCGACGGCTACGGGTACGCCGGGCCGAACTGCCCCGGCTGCTTGCCTTCGGGCTCATCGGCTTCTTCCTCGTGCCGACGACCTACTTCGTCACGATCAGCCGGCTACCGGTCGGGATCGGCCTGCTGCTGCAGTTCATGGGTCCGGTCTTCGTCGCGCTCTGGGTGCGCTTCGGCGAACGCCGGCCGGTCAAGCCGCGGCTATGGCTGGGGCTGGCGCTGTGCCTGGGCGGGTTGGCCAGCGTCGCGCAGGTCTGGACCGGCGGGCACCGCCTCGACCCGATCGGGACCGCGGTCGGTCTGGTCAGCGCGGTGCTGCTGGCCGTCTACTTCGTCATGGGCTCCCGGTCGGTGGCCTCGCGGGACCCGCTCTCGCTGACCTGCTGGGGGTTCGGCATCTCCGCGGTCGCCGGCGCCGTCGTGCGGCCGTGGTGGGACTTCCCCGGTCACGCGCTCGGCCACCACACCAGCGCCGGTGTGCCCCTGTGGCTGCTCGCGGCGTACCTCGTGGTCTTTGGCACCATCACCGGATACCTGCTCATCATCTCGTCGATGCGGCACCTGCCGCCGACGAGCGTGGGCATCGTGGGCATGATCGAGCCGGTGCTGGCGAGCGCGATCGCCTGGGTCCTCCTCGGTGAGGTCCTGGCGCCGGCGCAGATATTCGGCGGGTTCGTGGTGCTCGCCGGCGTGGTGCTGGCCGAGACCGCGCGTACCTCGTCGGGGCCGGTGACCCCCGAGATCCCGCCGGCTTAGCCGGTGCGCAAGATGGGAGCATGCAACCGCACCCGAACGTCGTGGCGGTCACCGACGCACTCGAGTCGGCCGGCGCCTCCGGCGGTATCCGCATGCTGCCCGATGCCGTGCACACGGCGGCGGCGGCCGCCGCGGCGCTCGGGGTGGAGGTGGGTCAGATCGCCAACTCGCTCATCTTCGACGCCGACGGCGAACCGTTGCTGGTGCTCACATCCGGGGCACACCGGGTCGACACGGCCCGGGTCGCCGGCCTGGTTGGCGCGACGTCGGTGCGGCGGGCCAGCCCTGAGTTCGTCCGCGAGCACACCGGTCAACCCATCGGTGGGGTCGCGCCGGTCGGTCACCCCAAGCCGATCCGCACCCTCGTCGACAACGCGCTGAGCGAGTACGCGGAAATCTGGGCGGCCGGCGGTATCCCACCGGCGGTCTTCCCGACCACATTCGCCGAGCTGGTACGGATCACCTCCGGCACACCGGCCGAGGTGGCGTGAGTCCCGACATCGTCACGCCGACCGTGCCGCCCGACACCGTGACCCCCGAGGTGGTCACGTTGCAGGTATGGCGGGTGCCGGCCACCCGGATCTCCCAGGCGATGTGGCGGATGGCGCGCGATCGCCGCCGGTTGCGGCGCACGCCGGGCGTACGTTTCGGCAAGCTTCTCGGCACCGCGCCCGGCTTCGGACCACGCCAGACCGACCCGACCCGGTGGGCCATGCTCGCCGGGTGGGCCCACCCCGACGCGGGCTCGGCGACCGAGCGCTGCGCCGTGGCCCGCTCCTGGCACCGCTTCGCCACCGGGTACTGCCGGCTCGACCTGCGTACCCTGACCAGCCGGGGCCAATGGGCGCGGCGACAACCCTTCACCGCCACCGGCTCGCCGCCCGACGGGCCGGTGCTCGCGCTGACCCGGGCCCGGCTGCGGCCGGGGCGGGCGGCCGCGTTCTGGCGGGCCATCGGGCCGGTCGGCGCGGCGGTGTGGCAGGCGCCGGGGCTTCTCGCCGCCTTCGGCATCGGCGAGGCACCGCTGGGCTGGCAGGGCACGGTCAGCGTGTGGCGCGGCCTGGAAGACCTGCACGCCTTCGCCCACCGGGATCCGCGCCACGTCGCGGTGATGACCCGTACGCCGACCGAACGGTGGTTCGCCGAGGAACTGTTTGCGCGCTTCGCGGTGCTGGACACGGCCGGGGATCTCGCGGTCATCGGATGGACCGACGGACGGCCCCGATGAGGCTGATCGCCTGGACGCCGGCCGACCTGACCCGTCGACTCGATGACGTCATCGCGGTCTACGGCGCGGCCATGGGCTACCCGCCGGATCTGCTCGCGACCCGCCGCGGCTACATCGCCTCGCACGCCCACCGGCCGGACTTTCGGGCCGTGGCCACGCTCGACGAGATCGGCACGCTGCTCGGCTTCGGTTACGGCTACACCTCCGAACCCGGCCAGTGGTGGCACGACCAGGTCCGCACCGCCCTGCGCCGGGAAGAGCGGCGGCGTTGGCTGACCAGCTGCTTCGAGGTGGTCGAGCTGCACGTACGCCCGGCCGCGCAAGGGCATGGTCTGGGTGCGGCCCAGCTGCGGGCGCTGCTCAGCATGGCCCGCACCGAGACCACACTTCTGTCCACTCCGGAGGCTGACGAAACGACCTCGCGCGCCTGGCGTCTCTACCGCCGGTTCGGTTTTGTCGACGTCGTGCGCAACTTCCGCTTCCCCGGCGATCCGCGCCCGTTCGCTGTGCTCGGGCGCACGCTGCCACTCGAGCCCACTCCCGCCCGGTCGTGACGGTCTCCCTCCCGGCCCGGGCGCCGTGGCGGCCGCTGCGCTGGACCCCACTGGCCTTGGTGGTGCTGTTGCAGATCGGCTACCCGTTGACGGCCGGCCCAGCCCGGGCGACGCTCGTCGTGGTCACCGTCTTCGTCGGGTACGCGGTGAGCGCGGCGCACGCGTTCACCACCCGGGGCGTACGCGCCGGCGCCACCCTGCTCGCCGTCACCACCGGTGGCGGGCTCGCCGTGGAGGCGATCGGGCTGGCCACCGGCTTCCCGTTCGGGGCCTACGTCTACGGCGCCGCCCTCGGACCCAGGCTGCTCGGCGTACCGGTCGTCGTGCCACTGGCCTGGACCTGGATGGCCTGGCCGGCCTGGCTGGCCGCGACCCACCTGGTTCGCCGCGCGGCCGCCCGGATCGGCCTGGCCGCGCTCGGGCTGGCCGGATGGGACCTCTTCCTCGACCCGCAGATGGTCGCCGCCGGGTACTGGCGTTGGACCGAGCCGACGGCGGCCGGCCTGCCCGGCGCGCCCGGTGTGCCGGTGCGCAACCACCTGGCCTGGCTGGGCGTGGCGCTGCTGATGATGACCCTGCTCGCCGCGGCCGGCGGGCCCCGACTGGGCGACGTCGGACCGGCCGACACCCCGCTGCTCTGGTTCTACCTGTGGACGTACTACTCCTGCGTCCTCGCCCACGCGGTCTTTCTCGGCTTGCCCGGCTCCGCCCTCTGGGGCGGCCTCGGCATGGGTCTGGTGGCGGTTCCGCTGACGCTACGGTTGCGCCGATGACCGTTGCGGCGTGGATGGTAGCCGCGGTCGTCGGACTGCTCACCGCGCACGCCGGCGTCAACGCCCGATGGCTGCGCCGTCCGCCGGCCCAATTGTCCCCGGTGGACATCGACGTGGCCGTGCTGGTGCCCGTCCGCGATGAGGCCGACCGCATCGGGCTGTGCCTGCGCGGCCTGCGCGCCCAGCGCGGCGCCGGTGGGCTGGCGATCCTGGTCGGCGACGACGGCTCGACCGACGGCACCGCGGCGGTGGTACGCGCCGTCGCCGGTGGCGACCCGCGGGTGCGACTGCTCACCGTGCCGGCGCCGCCGCCCGGATGGCTCGGCAAACCGCACGCCTGCCACCAGCTGGCCGCGGCCACAACGGCGCCCGTGCTGATCTTCGTCGACGCGGACGTGGTGCTCGCCCCGGACGCGATCGCGGCCACCCTCGCCCTCCTCGCCGGCGTGGACCTCGTCTCGCCGTACCCGCGCGTCCGAGCCGACGGCGCCCAGCGGCTGGTGCAACCGCTGCTGCAGTGGTCCTGGCTGACGTTCCTGCCGCTGCCGGCGATGGAGCGCTCGGCCCGGCCGGCACTGGCCGCCGCGGGCGGGCAGCTGCTGGCCGTGCGGCGGGAGGCCTACGAGCGGGCCGGCGGCCACGCCGCGGTGCGGGCGGAGATCCTCGACGACATCGCCCTCGCCCGCGCGGTCAAGCGCAGCGGCGGCCGGATCGCCCTTGCCGACGGCGCGGGGATTGCCACCTGTCAGATGTACCGGTCGTGGGCCGAGCTGGTGGCGGGCTACACGAAATCGCTGTGGGCCGCGTTCGGTTCGCCGCGCGGAGCGGTCGGGGCCGGCCTGCTGCTCGGTGCGCTCTACGTGCTGCCGCCGATGCTGGCGATCGCCGGTGCGGTGGCCGGTCGGCCCGGCCTGGCCGCGGCCGGGCTCGCCGGCTACGTGTTCGGGGTGCTCGGCCGGGTGGTGGCCGCGCGGGCCAGCCGCACCCGGATCTGGCCCGACGTGCTGGCCCACCCGGTGTCGATCGTCCTGTTCGGATGGTTGCTGACCCGGTCGCTGTACCGGCGCCGGCGGGGCGAACTGAGCTGGAAGGGTCGGCCAGTGTGAGCGAAGTGGTCGTGATCGGCGCGGGTGTCGGCGGCCTGGCCGTGGCCGCCCGGCTGGCCGCCCTCGGCCATCGGGTGACGTTGGTCGAGCGGGCGGCCGAGGTGGGCGGCAAGCTCGGTCGTTTCGAACGCCAGACCCCGGCCGGCCCCGTCCCGGTCGACACCCGCCCGGGCCGGCTCACCCAGCCGCACGTCTTAGCCGCCCTCTTCGCCGCGACCGGTTCCACAGTGGAGCGCGAGCTGGACCTGGTGCCGCTCGACCCGATCGTGCGTCACCGCTTCGCCGACGGCACCGCGCTCGACTCCTGCGCCGACCCGGCGGAGTTCGCCCACCGGATCGCGTTCGCGCTCGGCCCGCACGCGGCCGCGCAGTGGCAGCGGCTATGGCCGCACGCCCAACGCAGCTGGGACGTCTCGTGGCGCCATGTCCTGCGCACACCGGT
>JBLNGJ010000491.1:0-8309 GCA_050264675.1 Micromonosporaceae bacterium | reverse complement strand
CAACTCCGTGCACGTCGCCTCGCTGGCCTTCTGGGAAGCGGTCGCGCTGTTGGTTTACGTCGTCGCCATTCGGGGGCTGCCCGGCGTGCTCGCCTGGCGCGAACGCCAGCTGCGCCGGCGCCAGCTGTTGCTGTGACTACGGACGCGCCGCCCCGACGTTGGCTGTGGCGGCTGGGCACCCTCGTGGTCGCGGCATTGCTGGGCCTGGTTCTCTTCAGTCCGGCCTGGCAGGCCGTGGATTCGGTGACCGGATCGGCCGCCGGACTGCGTCTGTCGCCCTGTCTGCCCGGCACGGCCGTGCCCATCATGGACAGTCCGCATATCAGTCAGGCGGCTGAGGCCGCCGTACGGTACAACTCGTCGCCGCCGACCTCGGGACCGCACTCGGGAGCCACCATCACCACGGGGATCTATGACAGCACCGTCCGCGACGCGCAGGCCGTCCACGCCATGGAGCACGGCCACGTCATCATCCACTATGGGCCACGCGTGACTGGGCACGACGTGGCGACCCTGCGTCGCTTTGCCAAACGCTACCCGGAGGACGTGGTGCTGACCCCGGACCCACGCCTGGGCGACCCGATCGCGCTGACCGCGTGGGGCCGCATCGACATCCTTCCTGCGCTCGACCAGCCGAGGATCGAACGGTTCATCGAGGCGCTTCGGGGTCGGTACCACCACGGCTGGACCCGACCGAGCGACTGTCCGGCAACAGCGGCAGGTGCCGGTCAAGCGCTGCAGGCCGCACCAGTGTTCCCAGTGGTCATCTACCGCAGTGGACACAATCGAGTTCGGGAGCTGCTTCGCCGCCGCAGGACCACCGGCCGTCAGTCGCCAGCCTCATCGTCAAGACCGATCACCCGGACCGCGCGGCATTGATCAGGTCATTCGCGGATGCATTCGTACGCTGAGAACCTCACCGGGCGAAGGGCGTGCCCATGCCCGACGATATGTCAGTGAGTTCAACCGACGCTGATCATCACCATGCCCACGACGGTCACGGGCAGCACGAGCACCACGATCACGCGCATGGCGGCGGGCCGCTGGCGCGCCTGCGGCACCTGTTCGCGCCGCACTCGCACGACTTGGCCGACAAGATCGATTCGCAGCTGGAGACGAGCCGGGTCGGCATCCGGGCGCTGTGGTGGTCACTGCTCATCCTCGGTGTCACGGCGGCCGGGCAGGCGCTCGTCGTGGTCTGGTCGGGTTCGGTGGCACTGCTCGGCGACACCCTGCACAACGTCGCCGACGCGCTGACCGCCGTGCCGTTGGGCCTGGCCTTCCTGCTTGGACGGCGCCCGCCCAACCGCCGCTACACCTACGGCTACGGGCGGGCCGAAGACATCGCCGGCATCGTCATCGTCGCCGTGATCACCGCGTCGGCGGTGGCGGCCGGTTACAGCGCGATCGAACGGCTGCTGCACCCGCGTCCGGTCACCCATGTGGGCGCGGTGGCCGTGGCCGCCGTACTCGGCTTCGCCGGCAACGAAGCCGTGGCGCAGCTGCGCATCCGGGTTGGCCGGCAGATCGGCTCGGCCGCCCTGGTCGCCGACGGCCTACACGCACGGGCCGACGGCTTCACCTCCCTCGCGGTGCTGCTCTCCGCGTTCGGGCTCTGGCTCGGCTGGGCCTGGGCCGATCCGGCGGTCGGTCTGGCCATCACGGTGGCGATCCTGGTGGTGCTGCGCGATGCCGGCCGCGAGGTCTACCGGCGCCTGATGGACGCGGTGGATCCGTCCACCGTGGACAAGGTCGAAGCGGTGCTGCGGGCGACGGAAGGTGTGCGGGAGGTGGGCGCGGTGCACCTGCGCTGGATCGGGCACCGGTTGCGGGCCGAATGCGAGGTCGTCGTCGACCCCGACCTGTCCGTGGTGGCGGCTCACCGCATCACCGTGGACGCCGAACACCGGCTGATCCACGACGTGCCGCGGCTCACGGCAGCCTTCGTCCACGCTGACCCTCTGCCGCACGACGGCACCGACCATCACGCCGATCTCGCCGACCACCGCTAGGGCACCCGCTCTCCGGCGTGCCGCCGCTGCCCGTGCCGCCACTGCCCGTGCCGCCACTGCCGGTGCCGCTGCTGCCCGTGCCGCCACTGCCGGTGCCGCCGCTGCCGGTGCCGCTGCCGGCGTGTCGCGCCAGAGGCCGAGTCTCCGCAACGGCTCAATGATGATCCCGCATTATCATGCGTCACCGGAATAATCATGCGGGATCATCATTCTCGGTAGACGGTAGGAGGGCCCGGCCCGTCGCTGCCCTCGGCCCGTCGCTGCCCTCGGCCCGTCGCTGCCCTCGGCCCGTCGCTGCCCTCGGCCCGGGGCGCGCTCGGCACGGCACGCACCGGGCCGCGCTCGGTGGCGTGGCGGCGAGGCCCGCCCGACCGAGCGATGCGCAGCGACGAGCGGTGCCGGCTGTGTGCTACCGGCTAGCTCGGTGGGCGGGCGGCGGCGTAGATGTCATCGAGGGTCAGCCGGCCGCGGACACCGTCTGGTCCGTGTACAGCGACCCATCCGGTGCCCCCTTCGAGCAGGGCGGCGAGGGCTTCCCGCAGGGTGGCCCGCTCAGGCACGGCTGGGACGACACCGTCGTGCTCGGGTGGCAGCGGGCGCAGCTGGCTCGGCAGCGGCGTCACGGCCAGGCGCATGATGCCACGGTCCTTGCCGATGAACTCGGCCACGAACTCGTTGGCCGGCCGCGCCAGCAGATCCGCCGGCGGCGCGTACTGCTCCAGCCGCCCGCCATCGGAGAAGACCGCGATCCGGTCACCCAGGCGTACCGCCTCGTCGACGTCATGGGTGACGAAGACGATCGTCTTGCTGATCGTCGCCTGCAGCCGCACGAACTCGTCCTGCAGCCGGGCCCGCACGATCGGGTCGACCGCGGAGAACGGCTCATCCATGAGCAGCACCACCGGATCGGCGGCGAGCGCGCGGGCCACCCCGATGCGCTGGCGTTGCCCACCCGAGAGCTCGTGCGGGTAGCGCGTCGCGTACTGACCCGGGTCGAGGCCGACCAGCTCGAGCAGTTCGTCGGTGCGGGCCGTAGTGCGGGCCCGGTCCCAGCCGAGCAGACGCGGCACGGTGGCGATGTTGTCGCGCACGGTCTGGTGTGGAAAGAGCCCGACGTGCTGGATGACGTAGCCGATCCGGCGGCGCAGCGCGACCGGGTCGACCGCAGTCACGTCCTCATCGCCGAGGAAGATGCGCCCGCTCGAAGGCTCGACCAACCGGTTGATCATCCGGAGGATGGTGGACTTCCCGCAACCTGAGGGACCCACGAGCACGACCAGCTCGCCGGCGGGGATGGGCAGGCTCACGTCCTGCACGGCGACCGTGCCGCCGGGGTACTGCTTACGCACGTGCTCCAGCCGGATCGGCGCCGCGGCGGTGGCGGTCGCGCCCGCGGTAGCGTTCACCCTATGGTCCCTTCGGTTGGCTGGGCCGCGCCGGCGGACGACCCCCGCAACCCCTGGTTCTCCTGGGAGTACGTCCGCCAGAACATTGACTCTCTCACCGCCGCGCTCCAGCAGCACGTCGGCCTCACCATCAGCACGGTGCTGATCGCCTCGGCGATCGCGATCCCGCTCGCGGTGCTGGCCGACCGGGTCGGCTGGCTCACCGGCCCGATCCTCGCACTCTCCGGCGTGCTCTACACCATCCCCTCGCTCGCGCTGTTCGCGTTGCTGGGCCCGTTTGTCGGGCTCAAGCCGCAGACGGTCCTGATTGGACTGGTCCTCTACGCGTTGCTGGCGATCGTGCGCAATGCCCTGGTCGGGCTGCAGCAGGTGCCGGCTGAGGTGCGCGATGCGGCCCGGGGCATGGGCCACGGACCGGTGAGCCTGTTCTGGCGGATCGACCTGCCGTTGGCCCTGCCGGGCATCATCACCGGCCTGCGGATCGCGACGGTCTCCACCGTCGCCCTGGTCACGGTGGGCTACATCGTGGGCTTCGGTGGCTTCGGCAACCTGATCCTCACCGGTTTCAACAACAACTTCTACAAGCCACAGATCATGGCCGGTACGCTCGGCTGCCTCAGCCTGGCGCTCGCGTTCGACCTGGTCATCGTGGCGCTCGGGCGGCTGCTCATGCCGTGGACCCGGCACCGGAGCGCGGCATGAGCGACGACGCGCACACCTCAGCGGAGGAGCCGGCGTGAACCTGTGGCAGCAGGCGCTGGTCTGGCTCAACGACCCGTTGAACTGGACCAACCCCGACGGCATCCTCGTGCGTACCCGCGAGCACCTGCAGATCTCGGCCGCGGCGGTCGCAATCGCCTGCCTGGTCGCCTGGCCGATCGGCGTCTGGCTTGGCCACATCGGACGCGGCGGCGCGTTCATCGTGACGGTGGCGAACCTGACCCGGGCGATGCCCACGGTGGCGTTGCTGACGATCTTCCCGCTCACCGTCGTCGGGTTCGGCTTCCCGGCCATCACCCTGGCCCTGGCCATCTTCGCGGTGCCGCCGCTGCTCGCCAACGCCTGGCTCGGGGTTCGCGAGGTGGATCCCGACGTGCGCGACGCCGCCCGGGGCATGGGCCTGGGCGCGCGGCAGCTGGTCACCCGGGTCGAGCTGCCGCTGGCCGTGCCCTACCTGGCCAGTGGGTTCCGGACCGCGGCCGTCCAGGTGATCGCCACCGCGACGCTGGCCGCGTTCGTCAACGGCGGCGGGCTTGGCATGATCATCAGTCGTGGGTTCGGGCTCGGCCTCGCCTCCGGGGGCGGGCAGGTGATCGCCGGTGGGCTGCTGGTCATCGTGCTCTGTCTGGGCCTGGAAGGCCTGCTGGCGGTGGGCGAACGCCTGGTCACGCCGCGCCCACTGCGCCGGATGCGGCGACGGGCCGGCTCCGCCGTGGACGTTGCCCTGCAGCCGTCGGTGCCCGGAATGTAACCCGACAGCAATGCACGGAAGTGGTCCAACCGGTTGTGATGACCCGGTGGACGCGGTTGAGTGGGAACCGCGGGCCGGACTTCCCTGCCCGTCGGACACGCGGCCGAAGACACCCTTCGCGCCGGGACACGAAAGGCGGGCAAACGCATGTTTGCGCGTACGCATCGAGTCTCAACGATATTAATCACCGGTACGCTCGTCGCCGCGGCCCTCGCCCTGGGCGCCTGCGGCAAGAAGGGCTCGTCCGGCACTTCGGTACCGCCGACGGTGACCCAGGCGGCGGGCTGCGCGCCTATGGCCGGTGAGCCGCTGGTGCGGCTCACCGACGACAAGAAGCTGCAGAACTCGGACAACATCGTGGCGGCCGCGAACGCGGCCAAGACGACGCCGGCACTGCTCGCCGCCGTGGACAAGGTGGCCGCAGCGCTCGACCAGCCCAAGCTGCTCGCGTTGAACAAGGCCGTCGACGTCGACCGCAAGACTCCGCAGGTCGCCGCACAGGAGTTCGCCACCGCGAGTGGCCTCACGACCGGGCTCTCCGGCGGGTCCGGCGCGGTCGTGATCGGCGCGGCGAACTTCGCCGAGAGCCAGACCTTGGCCGAGCTCTACAAAATCGCGCTGACCGCGGCCGGCTTCTCGGCCAGTGTGCAGCAGAGCACCAACCGGGAGGTCTACGAGCCGGCGCTCGAACGTGGCGAGCTGACCGTCTTCCCGGAGTACGCCGCGACCATGACCGAGTTCCTCAACCAGGCGGTCAACGGCAAGGACGCACCGGCCAAGGCGAGCGGCGACATCACCGCCACCATGACCGCGCTGAAGGATCTGGGTTCCAAGCGGGGCCTGACCTTCGGCACGCCGTCGTCGGCGTCGGACCAGAATGCGTTCGCGGTCACCAAGGCCGTGGCCGACAAGTACCAGCTCAAGACGCTCTCGGACTTCGCCAGCAAGTGCAGCGGTAAGGCGTCCATTCTCGCCGGCCCGCCGGAGTGCCCGCAGCGCCCGTTCTGCCAGCCTGGTCTGCAGGACAAGTACGCCATCACGTTCGGCTCGTTCTTCCAGGCCGACGCCGGCGGGCCGCAGTCCAAGACCGCCCTGCGCACCGGCAAGGCCACGCTCGGCCTGGTGTTCTCGTCGGACAGTTCGCTGGTTCCCGCCTAGCCGAAATCCCGCCGCTGGGGTGGTTGCCTCGGGCGCCTTGCGCCGAAGAAGACACCGTGCGGCCACCCCAGCCGCTATCTCGGCCACTGCTCGCTAGGCTGCGAAGGTGGAGACCGTACGCGCACCGCGAGGCACCGAGATCAGCGCGCGAGGCTGGCCTCAGGAGGCCGCCCTGCGGATGCTCATGAACAACCTCGATCCCGACGTGGCCGAGCGTCCGCAGGATCTGGTGGTCTACGGCGGCACCGGCAAGGCGGCCCGGGACTGGCCGAGCTTCCACGCCCTGGTGGCCACGCTGCGCACGCTCGCCGACGACGAAACGATGCTGGTGCAGTCGGGCCGGCCGGTCGGTGTGTTCCGGACGCACGAGTGGGCGCCCCGGGTGCTGCTGGCCAACTCCAATCTGGTCGGTGACTGGGCGACCTGGCCGGAGTTTCGCCGGCTGGAGGCGCTCGGCCTGACCATGTACGGGCAGATGACCGCCGGATCGTGGATCTACATCGGCACGCAGGGCATCCTGCAGGGCACCTACGAGACGTTCGCTGCGATCGCCGCGAAACGGTACGGCGGCAGCCTCGCCGGCACCTTGACGCTCACCGCCGGCTGCGGCGGTATGGGCGGGGCCCAGCCGCTCGCGGTCACCATGAACGGGGGCGCGTGCCTGATCATCGACATCGATCCGAACCGGCTCGCCCGGCGAGTGCAGACGCGCTACCTCGACACCGTGGCCGCGTCCCTCGACGAGGCGGTCGACCTGGCCGTGGCGGCGAAGCGCGATCGCCGGGCGCACTCGGTCGGCGTGGTCGGCAACGCCGCCACGCTCGTGCCGGAGCTGTTACGGCGCGGCGTACCGATCGACATCGTGACCGACCAGACCTCGGCCCACGACCCGCTCGCGTACGTGCCCGAAGGGGTCGACCTCGCCGACGCGCCGGACTACTCGGCCAAGAAGCCCGAGGAGTTCACCGACCGCGCCCGGGCGTCCATGGCCAAGCACGTGGCCGCGATGGTCGGCTTCCTGGACGCCGGGGCCGAGGTGTTCGACTACGGCAACTCGATCCGCGGCGAGGCCCAGCTCGGCGGGTACGAGCGGGCCTTCGCGTTCCCCGGCTTCGTGCCGGCCTACATCCGGCCACTCTTCTGCGAGGGCAAGGGTCCGTTCCGGTGGGCCGCGCTCTCCGGCGACCCGGCCGACATCGCCGCCACCGACCAGGCCATCCTCGAGCTGTTCCCGGAGAACGAGGCGCTGGGGCGCTGGATCCGGCTGGCCGGCGAACGGGTGGCCTTCCAGGGCCTGCCGGCCCGGATCTGCTGGCTCGGCTACGGCGAGCGCGACCAGGCCGGGCTGCGGTTCAACGAGATGGTCGCCGACGGACGGCTCGGCGCGCCGGTGGTGATCGGGCGCGACCACCTCGACTGCGGCTCGGTCGCCTCCCCGTACCGCGAGACCGAGGGTATGCGCGACGGATCCGATGCGATCGCCGACTGGCCGTTGCTCAACGCGCTGGTGAACACGGCCAGCGGAGCATCGTGGGTGTCCATTCACCACGGTGGTGGTGTCGGCATTGGACGGTCGATCCACGCCGGCCAGGTCACCGTCGCCGACGGCACGCCACTGGCCGCCCAGAAGATCGCCCGGGTGCTCAGCAACGACCCCGGCATGGGCGTGATCCGGCATGTGGACGCCGGCTACGAGCTGGCCGAGTCGGTCGCGGCCGAGCACGGCGTGCGCGTGCCGATGCGAGAAGCGGGTCATGGAACCTGAGCGCTTCGCGGCGCTGTGGAGCTCGCTCGCGCCGATCGGCCGGGTGCCCGACGGCGGTGGGTACCTGCGCTACACCTGGTCGGAGGCTGACCTGGCGTGCCGGGAATGGTTCACCGAGGAGGCGCTCGACCGTGGGCTGCGGGTGGAGTCCGACGGCAACGGGAACCTCTTCGCCTGGTGGGGCCGGGCCGAAGACGGCGACGCCGTGCTCACCGGCAGCCACCTGGACTCGGTGCCGCACGGTGGTGGCTACGACGGTGCCCTCGGGGTGGTCTCGGCCCTGCTCGCCGTCGACGTGCTGCGTGAGCGCGGCGCGACGCCTCGCCGTGCGATCGGGATAGCCGTCTTCGCCGAGGAGGAGGGCGCCCGCTTCGGCGTGGCCTGCCTGGGCTCCCGGCTCTTCACCGGCGGCTACGACCCGGTCCGGGCCCGGGCCTTGGTCGACCGGGACGGCACGAGCCTGGCCCGCGCGATGGCCGACGCCGGCTATGACCCGG
>JBLNGJ010000490.1:0-3675 GCA_050264675.1 Micromonosporaceae bacterium | reverse complement strand
GGCCCCGGCCAGCCCGACCATGGCCAGGGCCGGCAGCAGCGGCGCCACCGCTCCGCCCGACCGGGTGCGATGCACCGGCGGCAGGGGGGCCGGGCGGGCCAGCACCTCGGCGGTCCAGGTGCGGGACGCGGCGTAGAGGGCGAGCGCGGCGGCGGCCGCGCAGGCCAACCCGACCAGTGTCAACTCCTTGCGTGCGCTGCGCATGGCTTCCTATCGGGTGGGCTATCGGCCGGGTTAGCGGGGCCAAGCTATCGGGCCGGGCGAAGGGTCTCCGCGGCGGCGATGGCGGCGAGCACGGCGGCGGCCTTGTTCCGCGTCTCCTGCTCCTCGGCGGCCGGGTCCGAATCGGCGACGATGCCACCGCCCGCCTGCACATACGCGACGCCGTCACGGACAAGTGCGGTGCGGATGGTGATGGCGGTGTCGAGGTCGCCGCCGAACCCGAAGTAGCCCACGATGCCACCGTAGACACCGCGGCGGGTCGGCTCGAGCTCGTCGATGATCTCCATCGCCCGCACCTTCGGCGCCCCGGTGAGGGTCCCGGCCGGGTAGGTCGCGACCAGGGCGTCGAACGCGGTCTGGTCATCGCGCAGCTCGCCCACCACGGTCGAGACGATGTGCATCACGTGGCTGTAGCGCTCGACGAGGAAGAACTCCGGCACCTCGACCGTGCCGGGCTTGCATACCCGCCCCAGGTCGTTGCGGCCGAGGTCGACCAGCATGACGTGCTCGGCCCGTTCCTTCGGGTCGGCGAGTAGCTCGGTGGCGAGCCGGGCGTCCTCCTCCGGCGTCGGGCCCCGCCACCGGGTGCCGGCGATCGGGTGCAGCAACGCCCGCCGGTTGGTCACCTTCAGGTGCGCCTCGGGCGAGGAGCCGACGATGTCGAAGCCGTCGAAGCGCAACAGGTACATGTAGGGGCTCGGGTTCGTGGTGCGCAGCACCCGGTAGATGTCGAGCGGATCGGCCGTGGTCGGGCGCTCGAACCGCTGGGCGACCACGACCTGGAAGCACTCGCCGGCCCGGATCGCCTCCTTGGCCGACTCCACCGCCTTGGGGTGCAGACCCTCGGGGGTACGGGAGACGAACCGCCCGATCCCGGGGGCATCCACAGTGGAGACCATCGGCGGGGTCGGGCGCGACAGGGCGGTGGTCATCGCGTCCAGCCGGCCGATCGCCTGGTGGTACGCCGCCGCGGCGGCCGCCCGGGTCACCTTCTCCGGCAGAATCGCGTTGGCGACCAGGACGGCCGAACCCTCGAAGTGGTCCAGCACGACCAGATCGGTGGCGAGCACCATGCCCAGCTCGGGCACCCCGAGATCGTCCTCGGCCAGCTGGGGCAGCCGCTCGAACCGGCGCACGAGATCGTAGGCGAGGAAGCCGACCAGGCCACCGGTCAACGGCGGCAGCCGCTCCCCGGTCTCCGGATGGCCGTGGCCGGCGAGCCGGCGAACCGTCTCCCGCAACACCTCCACCGGGTCGCCAGAGGTCGGCACGCCGGCCGGTGGGTTGCCCAGCCAGGTCGCCTGTCCGCCCCGCTCGGTCAACGTCGCCGCACTGCGTACGCCGACGAACGAATAGCGCGACCACGCCGTGCCGCCCGACGCGGCCCCGTGCTCGGCCGACTCCAGGAGGAACGTGCCCGGGCCGCCGGCGAGCTTGCGGTAGACGCCGACCGGGGTCTCGCCGTCGGCCAGCAGCCGCCGGGTCACCGGCACCACCCGATGGGTACGCGCCAGCTCCAGGAAGGTCTTCTCATCTGGACGGACCACGCCGGTGGTCACGGCTGGATCCACTGGTGGCTCATCGGTCGGGGGGTCGGGCGGCTCATCGGAGAATTCTCCCGCAACAAAACAAACATCGTTTCGGCGCGTCCTGCTTCATTGCGGCGTGGCGCGGCCCAACGGGTCTACGTTTGTCACCAGCGTCGGCGGATCGTCTTTGCGGCGCACGTCGAAGTTCTCCGCATCACTTCTCCCGCACCACATTCAGCACCACTCCCAAGCCACCAGTCGGCCCGTCCTATCGGCCTACCGCGGTGCGTCGCGGTGCCGATGGTCGGGTGCCGTCTGGGTCGTTGCGCCGCACGGCGGCCGAACGCCGGTCGCACCCAACGGATGGAGGAGGACCATGCACGAACCAGAAGGCACGGGTGGGGCGCCACCCGTGGAGGCTCCGGCGCCAGCGATGGCCATCGTCATGCAAGAACCCACGGCCGGTATGGCAGCTGGGGAACTGACCCTCGAACCGGCTTCAGTCGACGAACCACCGTCAGACTCCGCGCCGGACGAGGCTGACGGGTCACCGCCGGAAGCCGCTGTCGTCACCGAGCCGGAGTCGGTGCCGATGGCCGAGGAATCGCCTACCGCTGAAGCAGTCGAGGAAGTCCTCACCGACGCACCGGTCGAGGAACCCGTCGGCGAAGCGGTGGCTGTCGAGGAAACCGCCGTCGACGAGTCAGCCGATGCGGCCGAGCTCGTCGACGAACCGGCCGCCGAGACAGAAGCCGTCGAAGAACCAGCCGCCGAGACGGAGGTCGTCGACGAGCCGGCAACCGAGGAAGCGGTGGCTGAATCCGACACCACCGACGAAGCCGCAGCCGACGAACCGTCCGCCGAATCAGCCGAAGAGCCGGCCGCGGAGTCAGCCGAGGAACCCGTCGCCGAAGCCGAAGCCGACGCCGCAGAAGAACCAGCTGCCGAGGTAACCGAAGAACCAGCTGCCGAGGAAACCAGCCCCGCGGAGCCCGTTGCCGAGGAGACGGCCGCCGAGGAGACGGCCGCCGAGGAACCGATCGCCGAAGCGGAGGCCGCCGAAGAACCCGTCGCCGAAGACGTCAGTGTTGACGACGCTGTCGACGCTGCACCCCCAGCTTCTGAGTCCGTGGCCGAACCGTCGAATGGCGTTACCGCGACCCTGGCGCTGGAGACCATCACCACTTTCTCTGCGCGCATGACGAGCATCGGTGAGCAGTTTGCGGCCGCGCCGATCGTGGCGCTCGCCGAGGCAGAGCTGCTCGTCACCGATGCGGTGAGCGCCCTTAGTGGAACGCTGCTCGCGCGAGCGCGCGAACTCAGCGGCTGGCGCCAGCCGCCGGCGTCCGAACCCGCCGAGCTCGAGAACGCGTTGCGCCGCTACCGCGAGTACCTGGACGAGGTGCTCGCTCTCTAAACCACCCTCTCCCGCCATCGATCTTGGTCCCGTCGGGCGGCGCGCCCACACCGGCGGGGCCAAGATCTGCATTCGGGACATCCCGCCGCCGGACGAGGGCAAGTTCAAGAAAGACGCCCCTTGCCAGCGCGAGCGATGGGCAGAATCTAGGAAAGTGCCGGGGTCGCCGGCCGGTTGGTGGCGGCGTAAGGGCCGAATTCAGGCAACTGCCCGCCACGGCTGCCGCACGGGTGCGACTGCCCACCACCGCACGGCCGTGTCCCACGCCGCACGGGTGCGACTGCCCACCACCGCTACCGCGCCGCCGGTGTCCCGCGCCACCCGTGTCCCGCCGCAGCCGCGTCCGAGCCACCTTGCATCCTGGTGAGATGTCAACTAGCGTTGAGTTCAACACTCGTTGAGTTTCTTGAAGCCTGCGAGAAAGCCACGCATCTTTCGAGCCGGAGGGGCCATGGAGAGCGCGATCGAGGTTCAGGACCTCGTGGTCGAACGCGGCAAGCTCCGCGT
>JBLNGJ010000489.1:0-3027 GCA_050264675.1 Micromonosporaceae bacterium | reverse complement strand
GACTCCCTCCGGCTTGTCGGGCTTGCCCTTGGGGCCGCCGACGCCCGGCACGATGCCGGCCAGACCGGAGAGCATCTGGCCGAGCTGGGCGGTGACGGCCTCCTTCTGGCGAGTGAGGTCCTCGACCTCGCGGCGCGCGGCCGACGTGGTGAGCTCGGCCTCGGTGCGGGCCTCGCTGAGCATTCGGTGCGCCTCGGACCGGGCCTCGTTGACCGTCTTGTCCGCGAGGGCCTTGGACTTGTCAATCGTGTCGATCGCGTGCCGCTCGGCCTCGACGCGGCGCGACTCGGCGCGCTGCTCGATCTCCTTGGCCCGCTCCTCGGCCGCCCGAGCCCGGGTCTCGGCCTCGCCCACGAGCTTCTGCGTGTTGGCGACCGCGGCGGCGTGCCGCTGTCCCTCCTCACGCTCGGACTTCTCGCGCCGCTCCGCGAGCTCGAGCGAGAGCGCCTGCAGCTCCTTGTCGCGGCGGTCCTTCGCCTCGGCGTGGAGCTTGGCGGCCTCGGCGCGCTTCTCCTCCGCCTCGCGGGCGGCCTTGGCGCGCAGCTGGGTGATCTCCCGCTCCGCGGTCGCCCGCAGGGTCGCCACCTCGCGCTCGATGCCGGCCTTCATCTCGGCCACCTCGTGCGCGGTCTGGGCCCGAAGCTGCTTGGTCTCGCGGTCGGCGTCGGCGCGCAGGGTGTCCGCCTCACGGCGAGCCTGCACCCGCACCTCGGCCGCCTCGCGCTCCGCCACGGTGCGGAGGTTGCCCGCCTCGCGCTCGGCGGAGGCCTTCATGGCGGCCGCCTCGGCGCGGGCCTTGTCGGTGATCTCGCGGGACTCCAGCCGGGCCGCGGACACGAAGCCCTCCGACTCGCGCTTGGACTCGCCGCGGTGCTCGTTGGCCTGCTCCTCGGCGAGGCGCAGGATCTGCTCAACCCGCGTGCCAAGACCGGAGAGGGTGGGCCGGCCACTCTCCTCGAGCTGCTTGCTCTGGTCGGTCAGCTTCTGCTGGGCGGAAGTGAGCGCCTGCTCGGCCTGACGGGCCCGCCGTTGGGCATCGTTCAGTCGTTGCTCGGCCTCGGCCCGCGCAGCCTCGGACTGGGCCAGGGCGGCGTTGAGCCTTTGTACGAAGTCGTCCACCTGGGGTCGGTCGTATCCGCGGAGTACCACCGTGAAGTCAGGCTGTGAATTGGCGTTGTCGAAGAACGCCAGGGAGGGCTGCTGCTGGGCCATGGGGCACATACTCCCAGACGCACCCTGGCCTTTCGCAAGGGCGTACGCCCTTTGTCGCGTCCCCCGAGCATGGTCAACTTGTGGCCAACCATCCCGCCGAGTGTTTTTGGTGCCAACCAGCAGGTTTTTGGGGCTACCCAGCAGCGTTTCTTGGCTAACCGGTGGTGTCGCCGACCGGCTCGACCAGCTCGACGAGGACGCCGCCGGCATCCTTGGGGTGCACGAAGTTGACCCGGGAGCCGGCTGTGCCGCGGCGCGGCTCGTCATAGAGCAGCCGCACCCCCTGCCCGCGCAGCACCGCGCAGGTGGCGTCGAGGTCGGCGACCGTGTAGGCGACCTGCTGTACGCCGGGGCCGTGCCGGTCCAGGAACCGCCCGATGGCCGAGTCGGGCGTGAGTGGGGCGAGCAGCTGCAGGTAGCCGCCGCCCGGGCCCACCGCCAGCATCGCCTCGCGTACCCCCTGCTCCTCATTCGTCTCCACATGCACGCACCGCATGCCGAAGACCCGCTGGTAGAACTCGATGCCCTGGTCGAGATCGGGCACGGCGACGCCGACATGGTCGATACGCTGCAGCCCAACCGGGTTGGTCGGGTGCGCGGGCACTTCTTCGGTCATGAGAGATAGTGTGAACCTGAACTATCGTTAAGTCGTAGGTCGGGAGGCCTCGATGGCGTCGTCAGTGATTGTGAATGGCGCGCGGACCCCGATGGGTCGGCTGCTCGGCAACCTCAAGGACCTACCGGCCACGAAGCTGGGCAGCGTCGCCATCAAAGCCGCGCTGCAGCGCTCCGGGGTCGCCCCCGACCAGGTGCAGTACGTCATCATGGGCCAGGTCCTGCAGGCCGGTGCGGGCCAGTTGCCCTCCCGCCAGGCCGCGGTCGGTGCCGGCATCCCGATGCGTACGCCGTCGATAACCATCAATAAGGTGTGCCTCTCCGGGTTGGCCGCGATCGCGCTCGCCGACCAGCTCATCCGGGCCGGGGAGTTCGACGTGGTGGTCGCCGGCGGCATGGAGTCGATGACGAACGCGCCGCACCTGCTCACCGGGCAACGCCAGGGCCACAAGTACGGCGACGTGACGCTGCTCGACCACCTGGCCTACGACGGGCTCACCGACGCCTACGACTGCTGCTCGATGGGCGCCTCGACCGAGCGCCACAACGCCCGGCTGAGCATCAGCCGGGAAGACCAGGACGCGTTCGGCGCGCGCAGCCACCAGCTCGCCGCCGCGGCCCAGAAGAACGGCGCGTTCGCCGACGAGATCACCCCACTCGAGCTGCCGACCCGCAAGGGCGAGCCGATCGTGCTCACCGAGGACGAGGGGGTGCGCCCCGACACCACCGTGGAGACGCTGGCCCGGCTGCGCCCCGCCTTCGGCGCCGATGGCACCATCACCGCCGGCACCTCCTCGCCGATCTCCGACGGCGCCTGCGCGGTCGTGGTGATGAGCCGGACCCGGGCCGAGGAGCTGGGGCTGCCCTGGCTGGCCGAGATCGGCGCGCACGGCAACGTCGCCGGCCCGGACAACTCGCTGCACGCCCAGTCGGCCAACGCCATCCGCCACGCGCTGGGCAAGCAGGGCCTGACCGTGGCCGACCTGGACCTCGTTGAGATCAACGAGGCGTTCGCGGCGGTGGGCATCATGTCCACAAGGGATCTCGGCGTGGATCCGGACATCGTCAACGTCAACGGCGGAGCGATCGCGCTCGGCCACCCGGTCGGCATGTCCGGCGCCCGCCTGGCCCTGACGCTCACGCTGGAGCTGCGCCGTCGCGGTGGTGGCACTGGCGCGGCCGCGCTCTGCGGCGGCGGTG
>JBLNGJ010000488.1:0-3051 GCA_050264675.1 Micromonosporaceae bacterium | reverse complement strand
GCCGAGGGTCAGGGTGAGATCGTCGCGGTGCGGCCCGGCCAGCGTGACCCCCCGCTCGATCTCGTTGGCCCGGGCCGCGGCCAGTGCGTCCAGCAGCCGCTGCTCCAGCGCGGACCGGTCGGTCGGGACGGGCTCGTCGGCGCCCCAGGACCGCGGGTCGTAGGAGATGCGGGCATCGCCCCGCCCGGCGCTGACCGCGTCGTACGCCTTGGCCACGTGTGGGGCGAGCGCGGCACACAGTTCCAGCCGGCCGGCGAGCAGCTCGGCCCCGTGCCGGGCGAGATGGGTGTCCCACACGTCAAGGGTGGAAAGATCGGCGGTGCGTCCGCCGGTGCCACCAACCTTGCGGGCCAGATAGGACGTGCGGAGCAGGGCGTTGCGCTGCTTGAGCACGCGTTCGTAGTCCGACCGAACCCCGGCGTAGCGCGGCTGGCGCGCGGTGAGCAGCTCATCGAGGTAACGGCGCCGCTCGGCCGGATCACCCCGCACCAGGGCGAGGTCCTCGGGGGCGAACATGACCAGTCGCAGCGCGCCGATCACGTCCCGCGCCCGGGGCACCGGAGCCCGGGCCAGCCGGACCCGGTTGGCCCGGCCGGGCACGATCTCGAGTTCGATGAGCAGCTCACGCCCGTCGTGCACGATCGTGCACCGCACGATGGCCCGCTCGTTGCCCGAGCGCACCAGCGGTTGATCGGTGGATACCCGGTGGCTGGCCAACGTGGCCACGTAGGCCAACGCCTCGACCAGGTTGGTCTTACCGACACCGTTCGGTCCGACGAGCACGTTCGCCCCCGGGCCGAACTCGACCGCAACCTGGGCGTAGGACCGGAAGTCCGTCAGCTCCAGCCGCCGGACGTACACGTCAGCCTTTCTTCACGGCGTGGCCACCGAACTGGTTACGCAGCGCGGCCACCGCCTTCATCGCCGGCGAATCGGGCTGACGCGAGGCGAACCGGGCAAACAGCGACGCGGAGATGACGTTCATCGGCACGGCCAGCCGGATCGCCTCCTCCACCGTCCAGCGACCCTCCCCGGTGTCATCGGCGTAGCCGCGGATCCCGGCCAGATCCGGATCCTGGGTCAGAGCCAGGTCGAGCAGGTCCAGCAACCACGACCGGATCACCGTGCCCTCACGCCAGGACCGCACCACGCCCGGGGTGTTGGTGACGTACTCCGACGCGCGCAGCAGCTCGTACCCCTCGGCATAGGCGTGCATCAACCCGTACTCGATGCCGTTGTGCACCATCTTCGCGTAGTGCCCAGCGCCGACCGGTCCGGCGTGCACGAACCCGAACTCGCCGGGCGGTTTGAGCGCATCGAAGATCGGCCGCAGCTGGTCAACGTGTTCCGGTTCGCCACCGACCATCAGCGCATACCCGGCTTCGCGGCCCCATACCCCGCCAGAGACGCCCACATCGAGATAGCCCACGCCCTGCTGGCTCAGGCGTTGGGCCCGCGGCCGGTCGTCGGTGAACCGGGTGTTGCCGCCGTCGACGACGATGTCGCCCGGCGCCAGCAACGCCGCCAGCTCATCGACCACGGCCTCGGTGACCTCCACCGGCACCATCACCCACACCGCGCGAGGCCGGGTCAGTTTCTGCAGAAGCTCGGCCACGCTCGCCGTATCGGAGACGGCGGTGTTGCGGTCATACCCGATGACCTCATGACCGGCCGTGCGTAACCGGTCGGCCATGTTGGCGCCCATGCGACCGAGACCCACCATTCCCAGCTGCATGTCCCTCCCCCTTTTCCCGGCGACCCCCGCCGGGGCGGCCTCAGCCGCCCACACGCATTGGCATGATCAGGTACCGGTAACCCGGCACCACCTCCCCATCCTCCCCGGCCGGGCTGATCACCGCGGGTTTCATGGCCGTCGTGAACGACAGCACCGCGGTGGCCGCATCCAGCACGGAGAGCCCGTCGAGCAGGTAACCCGGGTTGAACGCGACCGCGATCGGCTCACCCGCGTACACACACTCCATGGCCTCGCTGGCCCGGGCATCCTCGCTACCACCGGCCTCGACCACGACCTCGCCCTCGGCGAAGCTCATCCGCACCGGCGTGGTGCGGTCGGCGACCAGGGCGACCCGTCGAACCACCTCGGTCAGTGCCGCCACCCCCAGCCGGGCCTGCGCGCTGTGCTGCTCCGGGAAGAGCGAGCGGATCTTCGGGAAGTCCGGATCGAGCAGCCGGCTCGTCGTCCGCCGCGTACCACCGGCGAACCCGATCATGCCTTCACCCACCCCACCCCGCGACAGCGCCATGGTCACCTCGCCGCCGAGCGGACCGAGGGTCTTGGCGGTGTCGGCGAGCGTGCGCGCCGGAACTAGCGCGTTCAGTGCGATCGAGCCGTCCTGTGGGCGCCAGCTCAGCTCGCGCACCGCGGCCCGGTAGCGGTCGGTGGCCAGCAGCGCGAGGGCTGACCCGTCAAACTCCATCCGTACGCCGGTGAGCATCGGGATCGTCTCGTCCCGGCCGGCGGCGACCGCCACCTGGGCGACTGCGCCGGCGAACTCGGCGGCATCGATCGTGCCGGCGGTCTCGGGCATCGCCGGCAGGGTCGGATAATCCTCGACCGGCATCGTCGGCAGGGTGAACCGGGCGCTCCCGCAGACCAGCTCCAGGTGCGAACCGACGCCGGCGACCTCGACCGGCTTGGCCGGCAGCGCCTTGGTGATCTCGGCGAGGAGTCGGCCGGAGACCAGCGCGGCACCGTCGGAGTCGGCCTGGACGCTGACCGTGACCTGGCTGGAGACCTCGTAGTCGAAGCCCGAGACGGTGAGCTGGTCTTCGCCGACACGCATCAGCACCCCGGCGAGAACCGGGACCGACGGGCGGGTGGGCAGGCTCTTCGCCGTCCACGCCACGGCATCGGCGAGAGCGTCACGCTCGACCCGGAACTTCATGCGCTGCCTCCTGATCGGGTCATGTACACAGGCGAGGTGATTGGTTCCTTAATACTTAGGAGAAGAGACGTCGTCTTCATAGGTGCTGTGGATCCTGGGGATAACTGCCATCGGCGCAGCTCAACTCCGGTCGTGCGAAGTGGAT
>JBLNGJ010000487.1:0-7904 GCA_050264675.1 Micromonosporaceae bacterium | reverse complement strand
CAGCGTGCTGGTGATGCGCTCGCGTTCGATGGCGCCGAGGAAATCCTGCATGACGAAGCCTTCTTGCAGGACGACGGTGCCGCCGGTGAAGAGCGTCAGCAGGCCCGAGGTCTGCACGCTGGCGTGCCAGAACCCCGAGACGGACAGGTGCCGCAGCGGCCGGCCATCGGCGGCCAGGTAGAACTCGGCGACCGAGTGCAGCGCCTGGAAGAACGAGTGGCGGTGGTGCACGAGCTTGGGCCGGCCGGTCGTGCCGCCGGTCTGGAAGACCGACTGCGGCTCGTCGGCGACCGTGGCCGGGTCGATCGGCAGCGTCGCGGACGGCGGGGCGTTGAGCAGATCCGGGCCGAGCCCGCCGGGGCCAAGGCAGAACACCGCCAGCTGCGGCGCGACCTGCAGCAGCTCCTGGCCGAGCCCGGCGTGGGTGTGCACGCCGTAGATGAACGCGTCGACCTCGGCCAGCCGCAGGTACTCCTCCCGCAGGCGGGCCGGCGCGTTCGGCGCGATCCACACCGAGCGGCAGCCCAACAGATGCAACGCAAGCTGCAGGAAGATGGCCTCGGGCGGGTTGCCGGCCAGGACGGCGACGGCCATGCCCGAACGGATCCCGTGCTGGTGCAGCGCCGTGGCCATGGTGGTCACGCCCAGGTCGACATCGCGATAGGTGAGTCGCCGTTCGCCGGCGACGATCGCCTCGGCGTCGCCATAACGCGCGAAGAGCTCCCGAGCCCGGTGCACGTAGGAGGGCACGAGCTGCTGGCCGGTCGCTACTGCCTGATCCACGGTGCGGGCTCCTCCCGGTGATCACCGTCGACGGGCCCGCCGACGCACAGCCATGATGCGGGCAAATAGCTAAGTGTGACAATACCTACGGCTGGGGCGCCGGGCTCCGCGGTGGACGCAGCGTCAGCCGAGCAACGCGGTGTCGACGAAGGCCGGGCACACCGCGTTCACGGTGATGCCGGACGGGCGCAGCGGGCCCGCGAACGCACGCAGGTAACCCAGCACCGCGGCCTTGCCGAGCGTGTAGACCGGGTTGGGGTTCTCCGGCGCCAACGCCGCCGAGGAGGAGAGCACCACGATCCCGCCGCCCCGCTCGGCCAGCGCCGGGCGGGCCGCGTCGATGCCGGTAGCCCCGGGGCCGCCAGCGCCATCGACACCGCCGCTCCGATGCCACCACCGCCGGGTCACCAAGGCCCACCAGCGCGGTGGGAAGTGTCTGCGTCACACCGTTATCGTGGGCGCCCGCGTCACCCGCCCTCAGCGATCGAACCGGTAGAGGTTGTACCGCCGCATCAGGTTGATCAATGACTGGGCGTAGCCCGGATCGGTGGCATAGCCGGCTTTATGGATCTCGATGGCGAAGCGGTCCGGGTCACCGACGTGGGCGAACGCGGGGCGGTAGCGCGGCAATGTGGCCAACTGCCGGCCGTGGTCGCGGAAGGACGCCGCGACGCCGGCGTAGACGCGGAAGGTCGCGCGGGTGGCGAAACAGGTGTCGTCGACACACTCAGTGGTCCGGTACGGCCGGCAGCCGGCGGCGATCGGCCCGGGCGTACCGAAGCACTTCATGCCGAAGTAGTTGTTGCCGTCGCGGGTCAGCGAACTGCGTCCCCAACCGGACTCGAGGATGGCCTGGGCGATCGTGACCGACGCGGGCACGCGGTAGGTGGCCCGGGTCTGCCGCGCATAGCCCGCCGCCCAGGTGACGAACGCCGCGCCGACAGCCGGCGGCGCGACCAGCGGCATCGTGCACCAGGCGACGGCCGGACGCGCACCGCCGGGCCAGGCCACGTACGCGTCGGCGAGGTAACGGCCGTTGGGCAGCCGGTCCCACAGCACCGTGCTGCCGACCGGACCGGTGACCGACTCACCGGCGAGTTGGCAGACGACGGTGATCGCGGTGCCGTGCGCCAGCTGGCCCACCACCGGGCTCAGCGTGGACGCGTTGGCGCGCAGGTTGAGCGCCCCACCGTGGGTGCGCACGTGCGCGCGGAAGGAACACCACGGCACGGCCGGACGCCCACCCGGCCAGGCCACGTACGCGTCGGCGACGTAGCGCCCGTCGGTCAGGCGGTCCCAGAGCGCGGTCGTGCCGACAACGCCGGCGACCAGCTGACCGGAGACCTGGCAGCTGACGGTAAGCGGTGCGCCGTGGCGCAGCTGAGCCACCACCGGGTAGCTCATCGTCGGCCCGCTGCGCACGTTGAGCAGCCCACCGGCGGTGCGAACGGTCGCGGTGAGCGCGGCCGCCTGGGCCGGGCCGACCGGCGCAGCGGCGCCCACCACGCCTACGACCAGCGCAAGAAGTGCACCCGACAGCCAACGGACCGCTGGAGTGTGCATGCCGTTCCTCCCGCCGCGATGCTACGGGTGACGCCTGGTGTTTCCGAGTGCTGGCGGGAAAAGAACCCGGTCGAGTGAACGGAGTTCGGCGGTGGCGCCGAAATGTGATGGACGGTGCCGCGCGCCGGCCGGACCATCGAGATTGTGACCATGCTCGACCGGCCCCTCATCGACGACCGCGACACCGGCCTGGCGCCCGCCCGGCCGGCCGACGGGATGCCCGTCGATGGTGGGTTCGTCGACGGCGTGGCCCGGGTGATGAACTTCGACGACGCCGACTCACTCGCCGACGTGCTCGACGCATTGGTCCTCTCCCCGTTCATCGACGGCAGCCAGCCCTGGGCGCGCACCAAACGACTCGACCGG
Source organism: Micromonosporaceae bacterium (assembly GCA_050264675.1). Lineage (GTDB taxonomy): Bacteria > Actinomycetota > Actinomycetes > Mycobacteriales > Micromonosporaceae > JBLNGJ01. The sequence goes on along the minus strand of JBLNGJ010000487.1, from coordinate 5,192 downwards.
GTGCGGGCCGACGCACCGCTGCTGCCGCCCGGCGTCCGTCCGGTGCGATCGGTTGTCGGCGACAGCGGCGATGCCCGGCTCGCCCGAGGCGAGGGCTGGACGCTGCGCGCGGTGCGCTGGCGCGGCGGCGGGGCCGAGGTCAGCGTCGCCGCCATCTCCGACGAACTGGCCCGGTCGGTGCTCGAGCTGGCCACCCATGAGGCGGTCGAATCGGCGGCTCCGGAGGAGGCGAGCGTCGAGATCGGCTTCTGGAACCACACCCAGCACGGGGCTCGACGCCGCTCGCGCCGCATCGAGGCGGCCACCTGGCCACAGATCCGCGAGAACTACACCGCCACCACGGCGGTGGCGCTCGACGCGCTCACCGCGATCACGCCCGAGCGGCTGTCCGGCCGGCTGATCCTGCTCTACGGCCCGCCGGGCACCGGCAAGACGACCGCGCTGCGGGCGCTGGCCCGGGCCTGGCACGGCTGGTGCCAGCTCGACTTCGTGATCGACCCGGAGAGCCTCTTCGCCGACACCGGTTACCTCACCGACGTGGTCGTCGGACGCGACGGCGACGACGAACGGCCCTGGCGCCTGCTCCTGCTCGAGGACTGCGACGAGCTCATCCGCGCCGACGCCAAGGCCACCACCGGTCAGGCCCTCTCACGCCTGCTCAACCTCACCGATGGCATGCTCGGCCAGGGGCGGCAGGTGCTCGTCGCGATCACCACCAACGAGGACATCGGCCGCCTGCACCCGGCGGTGATCCGGCCGGGCCGGTGCCTGGCCCGCATCGAGGTCGCCCCGCTGGCCGCGGCCGAGGCGAGCGGGTGGCTGCAGCGCGCCGGCGTGGATCAGCGGGGCGGCGGGTCGATGACGCTCGCCCAGCTCTTCGCCCTGCGCGCGGGCGCCGGGCCGGTGCTCACGCCGGAGCCGGCGCCGGCGACCGGCCTCTATCTGTGACGCCCACCACCGGCAGGTGTACCGCGGAGGCTCGGGCGGGGTCGTGCGCGACCTCGATCGCGACCGCGCGTAGGTGCACCGCGGTCGCCAGCGGCTCACCGGTGCCCGGATTGCGCGCGTACCGCGGGTGCGCGCCCCCACTGATCTGCACCCGGAGCCGGTGCTCCGGCGCGAACCGGTGCGCGGTCGGCCACAGCTCCACCTCGACCGCGACGAACCCGTCCGCGTCCACCGGGAAGCGGCCCGGACGCAGCCGCACCAGCCCGTCGCAGACGTTGACCGAGCGCCCGGACGGCGCCACGTCGCACAGCCGCACGAACACGTCGAAGTACGGCACGCTGCCGCGTACATGCACCGTCGCGGTCACCGGTCCGACCACATCCAGCGGCCCGGCGAGCCGTTCGCCGGTGTAGGTCAGCACATCGGGTCGGGCCTCGAGCTCGCGGTTGTCGCGCGGACCGGCCTGGTTGGCCACCAGCAGCGGCCCGCCCACCGACGGCGTCGGGTCGCTCGGGTCGTACCGGAAGCAGTCCACATCGGACGGCACCGGTGGGCGTGCCGCCAGTGCGCCCTCGGGTTGCAGGAACCAGGCGACGCGGCCCAGCCGCGGGGGCGGCCAGTCGTCGAGGTCCCGCCACCCGCCACCGCCGTCGACGTAGAGCCGCACCGGTCGGCGGCTATGGTCGGGCTCGCCGCGCAGATGCGTGCCCAGGAAGGCCAGGCTCTCCCGCAGAGCCGCGCGGAAGAGGCCGACGCTGCCGTGCGTCCACGGGCCGATGACGAGCCGCGGACGCGCGCCGGCCGCCCGCAGGGCCGCGTAGTCGCGCAGCTGCCAGGGCAGGAAGATGTCATGCCAACCGCCGACCATGAGCACCGGTGCGGTGACCGCGGACACCCGGTGGTGGTGCCCGCGGGTGTCCCAGTACCCGTCCTCGCCGGGGCCGGCCTCGACGACCGCCTGGTGCAGCCACTCGCGGTAGAACTGCACCTCGACGCCGGTGTCCACCCGGTCGGCTTCACCCAGGGGCAGGTGAGCCTGGGCGCGGCGCAGCTTGGGCTGGCCCCGCAGCAGCTCCATGGTGTTGGGCAGCCACGCCCCGCTCTGCGCCTGGATCAGCGCCGCCCAGGTCAGCGTCGAGTGCAGGGAGAACGACTCCCCGGCATAGGTCGGTTCGCGGAACTGGGACGCGGTGACGATCGTGGCCATGGCGGCGAGCTCCGGCACATCCGAGATCGCCCACTGCACATGGCCCACGTAGCTCGGCCCGAACGTGCCCAGCCGACCGGTGAACCAGGGCTGGCAGCGCAGCCACTCCACTGTGTCCAGACCGTCTTCGCGCTCGGAGTGCATCGGGTCGAACCGGCCGCCCGAGCCGAACGTGCCCCGGCAGCTCTGCAGCACCACGTGGTGGCCACGCTCGGCGATGACCCGGCCGAGCACCGCGTTGACCCCACCCCGCCCGTACGGGCTTCGGATCAGCACCGTGGGCGCGCCGGGCACCCGCGGTGCGTAGTGGTCGGTGCGCAGGACGACACCGTCGCGCATCCGCACCGCCAGCCCGCGGCGCACCTCGACCGCGCGGGTCAGCGGCGGCGGCAGCCGCAGCCAGTGCCCGGCGGCCGCGCTGAGCAGGCCGGCGATGCCCATGGTCACACGGTACGACGCGGCGGTCAGTAGGACAGACAGATGCACGTGTGCATGAGCGTCGTCACGTTGTCGACGTAGCGCGGGTTGGGAATGCTCAGCGTGTCCTGGCTGATGTCCTCGACCGCACCCGGGCCGACGTTGTAGGCCGCGACCACCACGTCGAGCAGGCGCATCGGTGCCTGGTTGACCCCGACCGGGGCGGTCGGCGCGTTCTCGGCCAGGTTGAAGTGACCGAAGTAATAGAGCCCGAAGTACATGGTCAGCCACTGCAGGTACTCCGCGCCCAGGGCGGCGTTGCCGGCCAGCGTGGTCACGTCGTAACCGGTGTGGAAGCGGTTGTTCATCTGCTTGTCGGTGCCGATCACGCCGGGCGGGCTCGGCGTGATCTGCATCACGCCCAGTCCGCCGTCACAGGCTTTGATCGCTGACTGCCAACCGCTCTCCTGCCAGGCCACCGCCTTCATCAGGGCCACCGGCACCACAATCGTGCTCGGGTCGCCGTCGTAGCCCTCGGGCATATCCCACGCCGGCACGTCGACCCAGTACGGCTTGGTCGCGGCGCTGGTCAGGGCGGCTTTGACCACGCTGCGGTCGGCGTTGGTGCCAACGTAGCTCGGGCAGTTCGGGCCGGGGGTCACCACCGAGGGCGGGTTGGGCGGCGGCGGCAGCGAGGCGCGCGGCGGCTTGCGGCTCGGGGTCGGCTTCGGCGTAGCCGCGGTCGGCTTTGGGGTTGGTGTGGGCGTCGGCGTGAGTGCACCCAGGAACTCCCGCGCCCCGGTCGAAGATGTGCTGGCCGGCGGCGGCGCCCCGTTGGCGGCCCGCGGCGAGGCGCCGAGCAGTGCCCCCCAGCCGGCCGCGCTGACGGCCAACACCAGCACAAAGGCACCGGTCACCGCCAGCACCGTGCGTCCGTTCATCCTCATCCGTCCGCCTCCCCTCAGCCGGAAGGTCCCACTCTAAACACCCACGGGGCACCCGGCCGGTTGGCGCCCATGTCTTGATAGCAGGGGCACCTTGTTAACGCATTTCCGTATAACAGGGTGCCCCTGCTAACTGGAGCCCCTGTTTCTGTGGTGCTCGGAGTCGAGGGATGGAGGGATGGAGGGATGGAGCGCGGGCTCCGGGCGGGTGCCAGTGCGGCGCCCGTTGCCCGGATGATCGCGACTGTGGTGCGTGATCATGCAGTACAGGTGCACTCTGGCGCGGAAAATCGCAATCAAGCTGTGCTGGGAACCACGACCCCGCAGTGGGCGTCGGGGGTGTGTGCGGCGCACGCCGGCCCGGCCCGGAGAATGGTCGACATGCCTAACTCCGCCGCCCGGAGCGAGCCCCGCCCAGCCGAGTCGCGCCCGACCGAGTCCCGCCCAGCCGAGTCGCGCCCGACCGAGTCGCGCCGGGCCGATCTGCGCAACGTCGCGATCATCGCCCACGTCGACCATGGCAAGACCACGCTGGTTGACGCGATGCTGCGCCAGTCCGGCGGGCTGCGCGCACGGGCCGTCATCGCCGACCGGGCGCTGGACTCCATGGATCTCGAGCGGGAGAAGGGCATCACCATCCTGGCCAAGAACACGGCCGTGCGGCACACCCCGCCGGACGGGACCGGCGAGGTCACCATCAACATCATCGACACGCCGGGCCACGCCGACTTCGGTGGCGAGGTCGAGCGTGGACTGACCATGGTAGACGGTGTGCTGCTGCTGGTGGACGCGAGCGAGGGGCCACTGCCGCAGACCCGCTTCGTGCTGCGCAAGGCGCTCAAGGCGCGGCTGCCGATCGTGCTCGTCATCAACAAGGTCGACCGACCCGACGCGCGCATCGCGCCGGTGGTGGACGAGGTCTACGAGCTCTTCCTCGACCTCGACGCGGACGAGTCCCAGATCGACTTCCCGATCATCTACGCCTGCGCCCGCGATGGCATCGCCTCGCGGCACCAGCCGGCCGACGGCTCGGTGCCAGATGACTCCTCATCTCTGCAGCCGCTTTTCGAGACACTGCTCGCCACCATCCCCCCGCCCTCCTATGTGGAGGGCGCCCCGCTGCAAGCGCACGTGACCAACCTCGACGCGTCGCCGTTCCTGGGCCGGCTGGCGCTGTGCCGGGTGCGCCAGGGCACTATCCGCAAAGGACAGTCAGTGGCCTGGTGCCGCTCGAACGGCTCGACCGAGCGCGTACGCATCTCCGAGCTGCTCATGACCGAGGCGCTGGAACGCAAGCCGGCCGAACAGGCCGGACCGGGCGACATCATCGCGGTCGCCGGCATCGCCGAGATCATGATCGGCGACACCCTGGCCGACGCCGACGACCCGCACCCGCTACCGCGCATCACCGTCGACGAGCCGGCCATCTCGATGACCATCGGGACCAACACCTCGCCGCTGGCCGGCCGGGTCAAGGGCGCCAAGCTCACCGCCCGGCTGGTCAAGGACCGCCTCGAGCGGGAGCTGGTGGGCAACGTCTCACTGCGGGTGCTACCGACCGAACGCCCGGACACCTGGGAGGTGCAGGGCCGCGGCGAACTGGCCCTGGCGATCCTGGTCGAGCAGATGCGCCGGGAGGGTTACGAGCTGACGGTCGGCAAGCCCCAGGTGGTCAC
>JBLNGJ010000486.1:0-2722 GCA_050264675.1 Micromonosporaceae bacterium | reverse complement strand
GCGGTTTCGTCGAGGCGCACCGGCAGGCCGAAGATCTGCATCTGGGCGTCCGGGCCCCAGTCGGCGTCGGGCTGCTGCCCACGAAGGTCGAAGTGCCTGCGCATGAGTTCGACGGCGTCGGGTGAGATGACCCACGACCACCGGACCAGCGACCGTGGTGGGGTGGCGTGGACCACCCGGTCCAGCTCCATGAGCTGACGGAACAGCCACTCGAAGTCCTCGGTCACGGTTCTCCTTCGCTCAGGTCCATGATCCGGTCGAAGGTGGCGTCGTCGTCGAGACCTTCGGCGATGCACTGGTCGTAGATGGCCTCGACGCGGGCGCGCAGCGGGCTCTCCTCCAGTCCGGCGAGGACGCCGATGGTGAACAGGCGTTTGTAGCCGGCCTCGAACTCGGCCTGAAACTGCCTCGCCAGCTCTGGTGGTGGCCAGTCCTCGGTCACTGCCAGTCTCCCCGGTCGAGCTGTTCGAGGGTGACGTCGAAGCGGCGCCAGCGCCCGGACGTCCAGAAGTCTTCGTAGCGTTGTTTGGCCGCGGCCTGCTCCGGGTTCATCCAACCGCCGGTGCACCAACGGCAGGGCCCGTAGTCGCATCTGGTGCCGAGCTGGCCGAACAGTGTGCGGAGCCACTCCTTCACGGCTTCCACTCCTCCCGGTAGCCGGGCTGGTCGGCGTAGGGCGCGGCGAGCAGCCGGACCGTGTCGCAGGCCGAGGTCGGGTCGATCGTGGCCCAACCACACACCCGACAGCTCACGTTGTACGAGGGTGGCAGTTGGACGCCGGTGTACGGATCGAACGGAAACTGGCTTATCAGCTCGACCTGGATGCTATGTAGGTCCAGGATCCGCCGCGCGGCCTCCACTTCGGCCAGCGCCCGCGGTGGGTGCCAGCGGGCGATGTGGGTGGCGTTGTCGACCGCGAACGGGCCCATCTGCTCATAGCGGCAGTCTGCTACCCAGTTGTCCACCGCGGGCGCGCGGACAGCGTCGGTGGTCATCGGGTCGTTGTTGTCCCACGGCCCGCTCGTTGCCGAGTTCGCCACCCGCTCATCCTCGTCGAGTTGGTTCCGCAGCCAAGCTATAAGATCAGTCATGGCTCGGACCGGTCACCTGCATCGCCATGACGAGAACCATCAGGCAACCCAGCCCGGGCGCCGGTAGCACCGCCAGCGCGAGCCAGCCCGGGCGCCGGTAGCACCGCCAGCGCGAGCCACGGCATGACCTCGCCCTCCATCGCACGGTGTCCGGTCCACTCCAGCGCGGCGAATGTGCCGAACGTGGCGATGAACCAGACGATCGCATAGACCGTCAGCGCGGCGCCGAGCCGCTTCACCAGCCGGTCCGAGTAGTTGCTCACGGCTTCCATCCCTTCGGCATCCTCAACGCGTAGGCGAGCATCCGCCGCAGCAGCTCCGACTTGGTCAGCTTCTCCCGGTGCGCCCGCGACTCGATCGCCGCCGCGTCCGCCTCACTCAGCCACACCCCCACAAACCGGGGCGCTCTACGGTTGGCCATGCGACCACCGGTCGAACTCGGCCTGGGCCACCGCCATCCGCTCGTCCCACTCGGGGGTGTGGATGAGCCCTCGCGCGACCTCGGCGTTGTAGACGGCCAGGTGGTGGAAGTCGCGGACCACCAGCTCCGCCGACCCGACCCGCACAGGCGTGTCGCAGTCGGCGCACCGATACTCGTCCCGCCGACGCCATGGCGGGCCGACCCGCCGGAGCGTCGGCTGCCATGCGGAGTGGTGGCCACGTTCGGCACACGTCGTCATGTAGCCGCCCCTTCGGGGTACGGCCACACGCCCGACCACACGGCGGCGCCACAGTCATGGTTGTCTCTCAGCAACGGCCGGCAGCGCAACCGTTGCAGCCCGGTGACGAGGCAACGCGCCACATCACACCCGGCGCGATGCTCCTGCCCCACCCCCACCGCGCAGTCCGGGCACGACCGTCGCACCTCGTGCTCCAGCGTTGTCCGTAAGGTCGCGACCGCCTCGTCCATCCCAACCTCGTATGCCGCCGCCATGTCCGCGGCCAGCCGGCGCATAGCCTCGAGCACCAGCGTCGGCAGCTTCCCGGTTCCCATGGTGTTAAACATATCACGGGGGGTGTGCGTGGCCTCCCGGATCTCCTCGGACACCTGGTCGGCGTTCCTGGACATGTTCGAGGGCCGCAAGACCCCCTTCGCCACCCCCGGGGAGCTGGCACGCAAGTTGGACCCGCGCACCATCCAGACCCCGGCGCTGGACCTGGTCGACTCCGCCCTGGTCGACCTCGCGGAGAACCGGACAAAACGGCTCATCATCTCGATAGCCCCGCAGGAAGGCAAGAGCCAGCGGGTCTCGCGGGTGTTCCCCCTGTGGATGCTGCTGCGCAACCCGGACCTGCGGATCGCGATCTCCTCCTACGAGGCGACCCGGGCGCACCGGTGGGGCCGGGCCATCCGCAACGACATCAAAGCCCACCCGGACCTGGGGCTGAAGATCTCCGCCGACCGTTCCGCCGCCTACGACTGGGCGCTCAACGGCGCCGAGGGCACGGTGTACTGCATCGGCGTCGGGGGGGCGCTGACCGGCTCCGCGGTCGACCTGATGATCATCGACGATCCGCACAAGGGCCACAAGGAGGCCGACTCCCCCACCCAGCGCGACGACGCCTGGGAGTGGTGGACCGGCACCGTCCGGACCCGGTTCTCCCCGGACACCCCCATAGTGTTGATCATG
>JBLNGJ010000485.1:0-2679 GCA_050264675.1 Micromonosporaceae bacterium | reverse complement strand
ATCCGGGTTAGGAAAGTCCGGTGTGCCGACTTCTCGTGGCGGCCCGTGACGTGGTCGATCGCCCGTCCCCAGTCCAAGCGTCGAGGTATCTACAAGCGACACCGTCGACCGTTTGTCCGACTGGACTGAACTGCCCAGGAAGTTTGTCTCCACCGGGACGTAGCCTCGTAGCCGGTTAGTAGGGGTCGTGTCCATCTGCCGGTGTAAATGACGACGGGCGTAGGTTCCGTACAAGACCGCCAAAGTCTGTACTGGAAGGACTACGCCCGTGCCATCACGAGTATCACCCACCGACAAGATCCGTGCTGAGATCGACGCACTGTTCGGTACCGGCCGGGACTTGGCCGAGATCATCGAGGACGTGGCCCGGCTCGGTGCCCGGCTGCTGATCCAGACCGCGGTCGAGGCCGAGGTCGACGAGTTCCTCGGTCGGGCCCGCTACCAACGTCGCGCCGACGTTGCCGACGCCCGGACGGGGTCGCGCAACGGGTTCTGCCCCACCACGGTCAAGACCACCAGCGGGCCAGTGACGGTGGCGCGGCCGAAGCTGCGCGGCACCGAGGACAAGTTCGTCTCCCGCCTGTTCGGGACTGCGGTGACCAAGACCAACGCGTTGGAGACCCTGGTCATCGCCGGGTTCGTGCGCGGCCTGTCGGTCCGCGATGTGGAGGCGAGCCTGGCCGATGCGCTGGGCCCGCAGGCGGCGCTGTCCAAGTCGACCGTCTCGCGGGTGTGCCAGGCGATCGCGGAGGAGTTCCACACCTGGCGCGAACGGCGCCTGGACGACGTTGAGCTGGACTATCTGTTCCTGGACGGCTCGCACTTCAAGATGCACCAAGGCACCCGCGCCGAGCCGGTGCTCGCGGCGTGGGGCATCACCACCTCCGGCAAGCCGGTCCTGGTCGGCCTGGAGGCCGCCGCGAACGAGGGCAACGACGCCTGGGACGACTTCCTCGACGGGCTGACCGGCCGCGGGCTGCGTCCGCCCCTGCTGGTCATCTCCGACGGGGCGGCCGGGCTGGTCGGCGCGATCGAACGCGGCCTGGCCCGCTCGGTGCGTCAACGCTGCCTGATCCACCGGGCCCGCAACCTGTTGGCCAAGGTGCCCGCCCACGCCCAGGACGAGGTGAAGACCGCGTACTGGTCCATCTTCGACATGCCCGACGACGTCAAGCCCGGCCCGCGCGCGGAAGCCCTTGCCCAGCAACGCATCCAGGCGTTCGCCGCCACCTACGCCAAGACGTACCCGGCCGCCGTCCGGTGCCTGCTCGACGATGCGCAAGGACTGACCATCTACCTTCGCTTCCCGGCCGAGCACTGGCACCGCATCCGCCACACCAACTTCATCGAACGCACCTTCGGCGAGACCCGCCGCCGAGTCAAGGTCATCGGCCGGCTCCCGGGCGAGACCAGCTGCGTCTCCCTCGTGTGGGCCGTGCTGGACCGCGCCTCCCGCGGCTGGCGCGGCCTCACCATCACCACCGCCGCAACCCGGCTCCTACAAGACCTGCGCCGTCAGCTCCTCGATCCGCCCACACCGATCCGCCGACACGCCAACAAGGTCCACCAACCCGCCACTGCTGCCGCCTAACATCGACCACCACGGAGCCCGCGCCTCGTCGCCATTTACACCGCTCCTGGGACGCCACCTCGATCTGGTGTGACCTGTGCCGCCGCACTGCCGGATCAGACCGGCGAAGGCCCGGCCCGCTCACTCTGGCTCGGTGAGCGGGCTGCGCCGATGATTGGGGGAGCCGGTTCACTTCGGCATCCAGAGGCCGTAGGTGTCAAGGATCTCGTTGACCGCTGGAAATGGGTAGTGCCGCCGACAATGCAATTCCCTGCGTGGACCCTGCAGACCTTCCTGCACCGGCACGGGCATTGGCACGACCTGCTGTCCGTCGGGAGGGCCGCAGAGGCCGCGGCCCAGCGGCTGGGCGACGACACCGCCCAGGCCCACGCCCACCGCAGTCTCTCCGCCGCCTACCTCCGGCTGGGTCACCTCGATGACGCGCACGTCCAGCTGCGCCAGGCCTTGGACCTGGCCACCCGCGCCGGCAATCTAAACCACCAGGCCTACGCCCACGTCAACCTCACCACCGTGTGGGAGCGACGGGACCAGCCCGCGCAGGCCCTGCACCACGCCCGGGAGGCCCTGCACCTATTTCAGGCAACCAACCACCAGGCCGGGCAGGCCCACGCGCGCAACCAGGCCGGCTGGTGCAACATCCTGCTCGGCGAGCACCGGCGGGCCCTCGCGTACTGCCAGCAAGCCCTCACACTGAACCAGCAGCTCGGCAACCGCCACGGGCAAGCCACCACCTGGCACAGCCTCGGCCACGCCCACCACCACCTCGGCCAGCATCGCCAGGCCCTCACCTGTTACCAGCACGCCCTCACCCTGTTCCAGGACCTCAGCGACCGCTACAACGAGGCCAGAACGCTCACGCACATCGGCGACACGCTCCACGCCACCGGCAACCCCCACGGCGCCCGCGATGCCTGGCAAGAGGCGCTGACCATCCTCAGCGAACTCGACCACCCCAACGCCGCCCAGGTCGGCGCCAAGCTCGCTGGTCTCGATTCACCCGCTGACCAGGTAGAGCCATGATCAACATCGATGCCCTGTCGGCAGAGTTCGTTGGTCACCTCATCTCAGAATGGTCGTCTCAGGTCGAG
>JBLNGJ010000484.1:0-11414 GCA_050264675.1 Micromonosporaceae bacterium | reverse complement strand
GCTGACCCTGCGCTGCGTCGACGCGTTCGTGCTGCGCGCGCAGGAGCGGCCAGCGCCGCTGGCGCAGGTGCTGGCCGAGATCGACGAGTACGTCGCCGGACACGACCATGTCGAGTTCTACTGGTTCCCCTATACCGAGCGCACCCAGGTCAAGACGAACGACCGGGTGGCCACCTCCGACCGGCCGCTGCCGCGCTGGCGCGAATGGCTCGACGACGAGTTCCTCGCCAACACCGTCTTCGGGGTTGCCTGCCGCCTGGGCCGGCTGGCGCCGCCGCTGGTTCCGGCGATCTCCGGCGTCTCGGCCCGAGCATTGTCGCCGCGCGTCTACACTGGCCGGTCCGACCGCGTCTTCACCTCGCCCCGCCGGGTGCGCTTCGTCGAGATGGAGTACGGCCTGCCGCGGGCGGCGCTGCCGGAAGCCTTCGCCGGCCTGCGCCGGGTCATCGAGGCACTACCGTCCAAAGTGGTCTTTCCGGTCGAGGTGCGGTTCAGTGCCGCCGACGACATCTGGCTCTCCCACGGGTACGGACGCGACAACGCCTACATCGCGATCCATCAGTTCGTGGGCATGCCCTACGAGGAGTACTTCCGCGCCTTCGAGGCGGTCTGCATACCGCTGGGCGGGCGGCCCCATTGGGGCAAGGTGCACTGGCGCGATGCCGCCTCGCTGGCCGAGGTCTACCCGCGCTTCGCCGAGTTCCTCGCCGTACGCGACGACCTCGACCCGGAGCGGGTCTTCGCCAACGCGTACACCCGGCAGGTCTTCGGCTCCTGACGCCGCGGTGCGTGACTGAGCGGTCAGGACTCCTGGCGCGGCTGGGCCTTCTTCGCCGGAGCCTTCTTCGCGGCGGTCTTCTTCGCTGCCTTGCGGGCTGGCGCCTTGGCCGCGGCGGCCTTCTTCGCCGGGGCCCGCCGCGGCGTCGGGTTGGCCCGCTTCTCGGCGAGCATCTCGCTGGCCTGCTCGACCGAGAGGCCCTCAATGGTCTGGCCCCGGCGCAGCGAGGCGTTGGTCTCGCCGTCGGTGACGTAGGGCCCGAACCGCCCGTCCTTGATGACGAGCGGCTTTTCGGTGATCGGATCCGGGCCGAGCTCGCGCAGCGGCAGCGCCGGCGCCCGGCGCTGGCGCGTCTTCGGGGCGGCGAGCAGGGCCAGGGCCTCGTCGAGGCTGACCGTGAAGATCTCCTCGTCGGTGCCGAGCGAGCGAAAGTCGTCGCCCCGCTTGACGTAGGGCCCGAACCGCCCGGCTCCGGAGTGGATCTCGGCTCCGGCCGGGTCGACCCCGACCAGCCGCGGCAGCGACAGCAGGCGTAGCGCGTCAGCCAGGGTCACCGTGTCGGGCGCCTGGTTGCGCAGCAGCGACGCGTTGCGCTCGCCGGTGGAGACGTAGGGGCCGTAGCGGCCGGACTTGAGCACGATCGGCTCGCCGGTCTCGGGGTGCTCACCGAGCTTGCGCTCGCCGCCACCGCCGAGGAAAAGCTCGTCGACCTTGTCCGGCGTGAGCTCGTCCGGCGCGATGCCGTCGGGCAGCGAGACCCGGTCACCGTTGCCGTCCGCGTCCGCCCCCGGCACGACCCGCTGCAGGTACGGCCCGTAGCGCCCGACCCGGACCGCCACATCCCGGCCGGCATCGTCGCGGAAGAGCGGGATGGAGTTGATGCCGCGGGCGTCGATCTCGCCGAGGTTCTCGGTGACCATGCGTTTGAGGCCGCCACCGCCGGCGATCGCCGGCAGCTTGCCGCCATCGGCGTTGCCGGCCGACCCTCGCACGGCGTCGCTGCCGAAGTAGAACGCGCGCAGGAACGCCAGCGCCGGGACGTCACCGCCGGCGATGTCGTCGAGCTCGTCCTCCATCGCCGCGGTGAAGTCGTAGTCGACCAGCCGGGGGAAATGCCCCTCGAGCAGACCGACCACCGCGAAGGCCAGGAACGAGGGCACGAGCGCCTGCCCGCGCTTGAAGACATAGCCCCGGTCCTGGATCGTCTGCATGATCGAGGAGTAGGTGGACGGCCGGCCGATGCCCAGCTCCTCGAGCGCCTTCACCAGCGAGGCTTCGGTGTAGCGGGCCGGCGCCTGGGTGGTGTGGCCGACCGCCTCCAGGGAATCGGCGGCCAGCGGCTGGCCCTTGACCAGGTTCGGCAGCCGGTGCTCGGTGTCTTCGGCCTCGGCGTCCTCGTCGTCGGAGGACTCCACGTACGCCTTGAGAAAGCCCGGATCGGTGATGGTCTTGCCGCTCGCGCCGAAGTCGCACTCCTCGTTGGCGACCGAGACGGCCCGGACCCGTACCGAGACCGACGAGCCGACCGCGTCGGTCATCTGCGAGGCGATGGTCCGCCGCCAGATCAGCTCGTAGAGCTTGAACTCCTCTGTGGACAGTTCACTGGCGACCTCGCCCGGCGTGCGGAAGCTGTCACCGGCCGGACGGATCGCCTCATGCGCCTCCTGCGCGTTCTTGACCCGGCCGGTGTAGTGGCGCGGCTGCGGCGGCACGAACCGGTCGCCGAAGAGGTCGGCGATCTGGGCCCGGGCGGCGGCCAGCGCGGTCTCGGAGAGCGCCACCGAGTCGGTACGCATATAGGTGATGTAGCCGTTCTCGTAGAGCCGCTGGGCCGTGCGCATGGTCTGCGCCGAGGAGTAACGCAGCTTTCGCGCCGCCTCCTGCTGCAGCGTCGAGGTGATGAACGGCGCGTACGGCCGGCGCCGGTACGGCTTCTCCTCGACCCGCACCACTTCGAACGGCCGGTTCTGCAGCCGCGCCGCGAGGCCCCGGGCCCCGTCCGCGCCCAGGTGCACCACACCACCGCGGGACTGCCCGGTGGTGGGCTCGAAGTCCTTGCCGGTGGCGATGCGATCGCCCTCAAGCGCGATCAGGGTCGCCGAAAACGTGCGCGGTCCTTCTACCGGCGGCGTGGTCATCGCCAGGACGGCCTGGATATCCCAGTACTCAGCCGAGCGGAAGCGCATCCGCTGCCGCTCGCGTTCCACCACGATCCGGGTCGCCACCGACTGCACCCGGCCGGCCGAGAGCCTGGGCATCACCTTCTTCCACAGCACCGGCGAGACCTCGTACCCGTAGAGCCGGTCGAGGATGCGCCGCGCCTCCTGGGCGTCCACCAGTGACTGGTTGATGGTTCGAGGGTTCGCCACCGCCTGCTGGATCGCCGACCGGGTGATCTCGTGGAACACCATCCGCCGCACCGGAACCCGGGGCTTGAGCGTCTCGACCAGGTGCCAGGCGATCGCCTCGCCCTCACGGTCCTCGTCGGTGGCGAGCAGCAGCTCGTCGGAGTCCTTGAGCAGCGACCTCAGCTTGGTCACCTGCTTGGTGCGGTCGGGGGTGACCACGTAGAGCGCGGCGAAGTCGTTGTCCACGTCCACGCCGAGCCGAGCCCACGCCTCGCCCTTGTGCCGCGCCGGCACATCGGCGGCGCTGCGTGGCAGGTCGCGGACGTGACCCAGGCTTGCTTCCACGACGTAACCCGGACCGAGATAGCCCGATATCGTCTTCGCCTTCGCGGGCGACTCGACGATGACCAGGCGCTGCGACCGGCCGGTCGGCGTCTTGGCGTTCGGCACCGTGCTCCTCGGTTCCTCGACTCTTCACTGCGACGACTCGTACTACTGCGAGCTGCACTGCGTTGTGCTGCGGTTTCTTCGGCCGCGAGCGGCGGCATCGACGGCTGACGGTTGTCAAACGGTACACGTCCGGTCAAGCGCGCCCGGCAAACCACGCACCGCCAGGCCGACGACCGGCCACGAAACGCTCAGATCCGGTCAAACGTGACCGAGCCCCGGAGCCGCCTCTCGCGAGGCTAGCTCGGCCACACGCCCAGCGGCGCCTGCTTAGGTGGATCGCCGATCAACTCAGCCAGCCGGGCGACCCGCCGACGTCCAACAATGCGGTACGACGAGCCGCCCGTCCGAAGGCTCACCAGCTGAGCCCGCAACCCCAACGCGGCCAGCGCGGCCCCCACCGAGGACCAGGCGGGGTCGTCGGCCGCGCCGAGGGGCAGGACGTAGCTGGTGGTGCCCTCATACCGACCACCCGACTCGGCCCACAGCCGCAGCGCCCGCCCGTCCAGGACCAGGCCGGGCGGGGGCAGCTTCACCTCGCCCCGCAGCCAGTCATCGGCGAGCGGAGCCAGCCCGATGGCGTACGCCGTCCGCATCTCGATGTGCTCCTCGACGGTCGACACGACCGTGGCGGCCAGGCCGCGCCGCGCGCACTCGGCCACCAGCGCCGAGGCCCGCCAGGGATGATCGACCGTCACCGAGATCCGGGCCGTGGCTCCCATCCGGATCACCTGGCCGGCACCGGCGAGCAGCCCGGCCAGGTCGCCTGGCTCGGGCCGGGCGGCCTCAACTCCGAAGAGTGACAACTGTCGGATCACCGACACTGCCCTTTTCCTACGACCGCCGGCACAGCAGAAAGCACCGCCGGCTCTCGTGCTCGGCGCCCGGCCACGGCTCCCGGTCGGTCCGCGACATGATCGCAAAGCCGGCCTGGCTGAGCCCCTCCACCACCTCGGCCGGGTCGATGTAGTGGAAGTCGAGGTCCACCTGGTGGCCCCACCACTGGTCGGCGTGCATGATCTCACCGGTCGGATGGCCGACCAGGCTGGTGTGGAACGCGACAAGCAGCCAGCCGCCGGGCGCGAGGACGCGGTGCATCTCCGCGTACGCGGGCGCGCGGTCGGTCGGCTCCAGATGGATGATCGAGTAGAACGCGATCGCGCCGACCAGCTCGCCGTCGGTGGCCGGCAGCGCGAGCAGCGAACCGGTGCGGAAGTCCACCTCTGGAAACCGCTGGCCACCGATCTCCACCATGGCCGGGGAGATGTCCACTCCGATCGTGCGCGCGCCGAGGCTGGCGAGGTAGGCGGCGAGGTGACCGGGCCCACACCCGAGGTCGGCGATGAGGCTGCGGCCGGTCGCTTCGCTCACTCCAGCCGCCAGCTCGACCAGGCTGCGCAGCAGCGCGCGGTCGAGCGGTTTGCCGGTGAGCTCGTCGGCGAGTTCCTCGGCATAGCGTGCCGCCACCCGGTCATAGCTCTCCCGGACGTGTTCGTACACGTCGTCACCGTAGCGGTTGGCGTGACTTCGATCACTACGCCGCCGCCCGGCGCCGGCCACGCCGAACATCGATTGCCTGAAAGCCCCGCTCGGCCGTAGTACCGTGGCCTCGGATCCCCGGCTCGCTCACGCTGAGCCGCCGAGCTAAGGAAGCCGAGATGTCCGCGCTGCGTGTGCTGGTACGCCCGGCGGCCTTCGCCGGCACGGTCCTCGCCGCACTGCTTGCCACCATCCTCATCGCCACGCCGGCATTCGCCGATGTCCGGTCAAGCATCAACTTCGTCTCCGGCGACTTCGTCGCCAACCACCCCAAGGGCTTCATTTCGACGGTCACCAACACTGACAACGTCCCGCATAAGGTGCGTCGCGTTATCTCGCTGCGGATGAACGGCCTCAGCTCGGGCGCGGTGCACCTGACCCGCCAGGACGGCTCCGAGCTCGCCTTGCAGAGTGTGGGCGGCTCGACTCTGCAGGCGGTTGATCAGTCGTTCACGCTCGACGCGTCGAGCACCCGCCGGGGCACCGTGAACATCGGCGCCTACACGCTGCTCTTCACCAACCAGGCGCCGAGCGGGCGGGCCACCCTGGGCGTCGAGGTGCGGGAGGGCGACAAGCGCTTGGCCAACGCCTCTCGCAGCATCACCGTGAAGGGTGGGCTCAACGCAGCCACACCCAGGCAGACCCTGAGCCCGGAGCCGAGCATCTCCGGCGACCCGGTGGAGGCGATCCTCGGCCAGGACGGCACGTTGCCGCCGCTGTCGGACGACCGTCCGGTGCCGCGTACCGACGGCGGCATGCCGTGGTTCCTCTATGTGTTCGGTGGGATCCTGGTGGCCGGCGGTGGCGGGCTCATGTACTGGCTCTGGCAGAGCCGGCGGGCTGACGCGGCGGTGCACCTCGGCGTGCCGGCGCAGGCGCTTTACGGCCGGCCGCGCCGCGACCCGACCGTGCACGCGCCGACCATGATCCTGCCGGTGGTGCGCAACCCCTATGTCGATGACGCCCCGACCGTGGCCCAGCGCCGGAGCGGCCCACCGGTTCCCTGACCGCTACCTTTCCCGGACCAGCAGCCGTGATCGTCGTTCGGATGCCGCCGTTCAGGCGGCGGTGCGGGCGCTCGCCGGCTCGTCCGTGCTCATCGCGATCGGCTTGCGCTTGCTGAACATCACCGCCGCCACGATGATCGACACCGCCACCACCGCCACCGTCACGCGCAGGGCGGTGTTGGCCGTCGCCGCCGTCGAGTACATGACCACGGCCGGCGCAATCAGCAGCGAGACCAGGTTCATCACCTTGAGCAGCGGGTTGATGGCCGGCCCGGCGGTGTCCTTGAACGGGTCACCCACGGTGTCACCGATCACCGTCGCGGCGTGCGCCGGGGAACCCTTGCCGCCGTGCGCGCCGTCCTCGACCATCTTCTTGGCGTTGTCCCACGCGCCGCCCGAGTTGGCCAGGAAGATCGCCATCAGCGTGCCGGTGCCGATCGCCCCGGCGAGGTAGGTGGCGAGCGCGCCCGCGCCGAGGCCGAAGCCGACCGCGATCGGGGCCAGGATGGCGAGCAGGCCAGGCGTAATCAGCTCGCGTTGGGCATCTCGGGTGCAGATGTCCACGACCCGGCCGTACTCCGGCCGCTGGGTCCCGTCCATGATCCCCGGGAAGTCGCGGAACTGCCGGCGGACCTCGACCACGACCGCGCCGGCCGAGCGGGACACGGCGTTGATGGCGAGCCCGGCGAAGAGGAACACCACCGCCGCCCCAGTGAGCAGCCCGACCAGGCTGCGCGGGTTGGCGATGTTGAGCGCGTCAGCCAGCGCCGCGCTGAGGTCGGTGACGCCGGCCTTGGTCAGCGCGGCCGCCAGCGTGTCGGTGTAGGAACCGAAGAGCGCGGTCGCCGCGAGCACCGCGGTGGCGATGGCGATGCCCTTGGTGATCGCCTTGGTGGTATTGCCGACGGCGTCGAGCTCGGTGAGGGTACGGGCGCCGGCCTCATCGATGTCGCCCGACATCTCGGCGATGCCCTGGGCGTTGTCGCTGATCGGCCCGAACGTGTCCATCGCCACGATCACACCGACCGTGGTCAGCAGGCCGCAGCCCGCCAGCGCGACCGCGAACAGGGCGAGGGTCAGGCTGCCGCCGCCGATGAGGTAGGCGCCGTAGACACCGGCCGCGAGGATCAGCGCCGAGTACACGGCCGACTCGAAACCGACGCTGACCCCGGCGAGGATGACCGTCGCCGCGCCGGTCAGCGAGGACTTACCGATGTCGCGCACCGGCCGCCGGCCGGTCTCGGTGAAGTATCCGGTCAGCGCCTGGATGGCCGCGGCGAGCGCGATGCCGATCAGCACGGCGCCGACCGCGATGAGGCGTGGATTACCGCTCGGCACGCCCACATCGCCGGGCGCCGCCCCGGCGTACAGCTCGAACTTGCCGAACTCGCTCGGCAGATACAGCCAGGCGACGATGGCCACGCCGACCGCCGCGATGACCGCCGAGACATAGAACGCGCGGTTGATCGCGACCAGGCCGGAGCGGTCGCTCGGCCGTAGCCGGGTGATGAACACCCCGATGATCGCGATGAGGACGCCGACGCCGGCCACCATCAGCGGGAAGACCAGCCCTTCGGCTCCGAACGTGGCGCGGCCCAGGATGAGCGCGGCGACCAGGGTCACCGCGTACGACTCGAACAGGTCGGCCGCCATGCCGGCACAGTCCCCGACGTTGTCCCCGACGTTGTCGGCGATCGTCGCCGCGTTGCGCGGATCGTCCTCAGGGATGCCCTGCTCGACCTTGCCGACGAGGTCGGCACCGACATCGGCGGCCTTGGTGAAGATGCCGCCGCCGACCCGCATGAACCTGGCCAGCAGGGCCGCGCCGAAGCCGAAGCCCTCGAGCACCGTCGGCGCCTGCCCTTGGTAGATAAGGACGACCAGGGTGGCCCCGAACAGACCCAGGCCCACGGTGAGGAAGCCGACCACGCCGCCGGTGCGGAAGGCGATCTGCATCGCCCGCTCCCGGGAACCCGCGCCGCCCCGCGCCGCCGCGGCGACGCGGAGGTTGGCTCGGGTCGCCAACGCCATGCCGGCGGCCCCGATGAAGGCGGAGAAGAGCGCGCCGATCACAAAGAAGAGCGATCGTCCGATCTTGACCGAAACGCCGCCCTCATTGACCGGCAACGCGAACAGCAGCACGACCGCGATGACCACGAAGACCCCGAGGGTCTTGAACTGGCGGTACAGGTACGCGCTGGCGCCCTCTTGCACCGCGCCGGCGATGTCCTGCATCTTCTGAGTGCCCGTGCCGGTGGCCAGCACCGTCCTGACGAGAGCGGCCGCGAAGCCGAGCGCGACGAGCGCGACGGCCGCCGCCACCACCAGGTAGGTCAGGTTCGCACCGGAAAGGGACGGCTCACCCACCGCGAGGTAGGTCCCGGACATTCGTTGTCCTCCTGTACCAAGCAACCTCACCACTCACCGGTTCACGGGAGCAGCGCAGGACTCCGTGGGGAGCCCCGGCCCCGTTTCGCGCGCCGCACGAATTCGGATCCGGGGCCGGACGATGACTGGAGAACTCTAGCGGCCGTCGTGGTGGCGGTCACAGCACGGGTATGTCGTGTCGTCCGGGACCAGTCCGTTGTCGCTGGCTGCTGAGTCGCCGGCCCGGCCTGGCGCCCGCGGCTCAGCCGGTGGCGCGCCGCTGGGTCGGCCAGGACATGCGCACCTCGGTCCCGTCGCCGTCGGGGGTGTCGGTCACCACCAGGTCGGAGACGAGCCGGTTGAGCAGCGCCAGACCGACATCGGCGGCGACGACGTCCTCCTCGTCGGACCGCCCGGTGGCCACCCGCATCTGAGAGATGATGTCGAGCGTGGTCTCACCGGGCTCCTGGGCGGAGTCGGCGGGGCCACGGTCGGTCACCCGCACGGTGAAGCGCCCACCGTCAGTCATGATCACGTCGACCAGGTCGGACAGGCCGAGCCGGCGATGCAGCGCCACCGCTCGCGAACATGCCTCGCCGATGGCCAGCCGAACCTCGTCGAGCAGTTCGTCGGCGACACCGGCCCGCCGGGCCACGGCCGCGCCGACCAGCCGGACCGTACGGACGTACGCCGGATCGGGTGTGAACGCCACATGGACGATGGACATCGCGGCCGGACGGGTCTTCTCGCGCGTAGGGGTTCGCGTCGTGGGGTCAGTGGGTGTCACGGGTGGCGGACTCGACCGAGTCGTGGATATCGAAGACAGCGTCGAGCCCGGTGATGCGGAATATCTTCAGGAGCCTCTCGTGCGGGCAGACCAGGGTCAACGAGCCGTCCTTGGCGCGCAGCCGCCGGTGCGCACCGACAAGCACGCCAAGCCCGGTCGAGTCGAGGAACTCCACCCGGGAGAGGTCAAGCACGACATGGCGGTCGCCGGCACCGACCATTTCGATCAGTCGCTCACGCAGCCGTGGTGCGGTGTAGACGTCGATCTCACCACCGATCTCCACCACCGTGTGCTCCGCGACCGTCCGGGTCGCCAGCGAGAGCTCCACCAGGCCTCCCTTCGTTGCGGACAGCGCCAAGACGGCGGGGCCGGACAAACCCGCCGGATCTGCGACGGTCCTGCGGGGAATCTTGCCATTGCCGGCCGGGTCCGACCATGGCCACGCCCGGGTGAGCCTTCACGCCGTGGTCGCTGGGTGTCTTTCCGGATCGACGCCGGGCACCGGATCGACGCCGGGCACCGGATCGACGCCAGGCACCGACTGGACCGGGCCGGCGCGTGCGGTGGCCCGGGCGTACCCGCCCAATCCTTTGGCCCGGACCTGCGCCGTCACGATCACGTCGACACCGTGCAGTTCACAGCGCAGCATCCGAGCGCCATTGGCCCGCACGATGAGCTCGGCCCGCCGGCAGGCCGAGGCCGGACCGTCGAGCCCGTACGCCGCACCCGCGAGCGCCCCGAGGTCGGCCGCGGCCTGGGCCCGGTGCCGGGCGACCACCGCCGCCCCGGCTGCGGCGAGGCCGCCACCCACGAGCACGGTGAGCAACCCGGCCGCGAGCAGCCACACCGTTGCCGAACCGCGCTCCGCCGCCGTCGACGCGCGCGGAGCGGGGCGGCGGCTGACCCGGGCGCAGCGGCCCACGGCTGCGGCGTGCGTCACGGGCCGACCCCGGACGGGAGGGCCGAACCGGGTTCAAGGGCCGCCACCGAGACCGCGGTCACCGGGAAGCCCGGTAACCGCCCACCTATCGGATGCACGGTGACCCGCACGGTCACGCGCACGGTGCCGTCCACGAATTCAACCCCGATGGCCGCACCCGGTGGCGCGACCCGCTGGGCGGCGGCGACCCCCTGCTCGCCGCGGGCCTGCGCCCGGGCCGCCTCCCGCGCCGCGTCGACACAGCGCAGTTGCGTCAGCACGGCCCCGACGGCAGTGACCGCGACGATGCTGAGCAGAACCAGGGCGGGCAGGCCCACGGCGAGCTCGGCCGTGGCCGAGCCGCGATCGGGTCGGGCGCGCACGCCTCGCCGCCCCGCGGCCCAACGCCGGACGGGCGAGGTGGTGGGCCTCGCGGCCCACCACTGCCGACGCCACTGCGTCACTGGAGCGCCCGCTGCACGATCGCGGCGAGCGCCTTCTGCACCGGATCCGACGTGAGCACCTTGAGCAGCAGCCCGGCGAACGCGACGGCGGCCAAGGTGCCCACGGCATACTCGGCCGTGTTCATGCCATCGTCGCGGCGCAGTCGGGCCCGCAGTCCTCGCATGGTGAGTCCTCTCCTGGGTTGGGACGGTTCCTGGGTTAGGGCGAAAGCACGTCGCCGAGCACGGCGACGATCACCGGCACCAGACCGGCGAGCACAAAGGCGGGCAGGAAGCACAGCCCGAGCGGGAGCACAATGAGCACACCGGCCCGCCGCGCGGCCGCATCAACGGTGGCGAGCCGGGTGGACCGCAGATCCTCGGCCACCCGATGCAGGGCGCCGGCGAACGCGGCGCCGCTGTGCTCGCTGCGGGCGGCCGCTTGGGCCAGCCGGGCGCCACCGGCGATGTCGCCCAGGTAGGCCCAGGCCTGGCCGGCCGGAGTACCGAGCCGCAACGCCCGGCTGACCTGGGTGAGGCGCTCGCCCAAGGGGCCACCGATCGCCAGACCCACCATGCGGGCCGCCACGTCGGGCGGGGCACCGGCCCGCAGCACCGCGGCGAGCAGGTCGGCGCTATAGGGCAGGTCGGCCGCGGCGTGCCGGTCGGCCAGTACGGCGGTGCGGGACGGCCGGCGGGACAGCCACCGGTGCACTCCGGCGCCGGTGAGCAGGCCGAGGACCAGGCCCGACCAACCGCCCGTGCCCAGCGCCACGACC
>JBLNGJ010000483.1:0-3948 GCA_050264675.1 Micromonosporaceae bacterium | reverse complement strand
ACGGCGGCACGTTCGTGCTACGGATCGAGGACACCGACGCCTCCCGCAACCGCCCCGAGTGGATCGAGGGGATCCTCTCCGCGCTGGACTGGCTCGGCATCGAGCGGGGCAGCTACGAGGGTCCGTACTTCCAGTCCTCCTTCGCGGCCGAGCACGCCGCCGCGGCCGCCCAGCTCTACGCGGCCGGCCAGGCGTACTACTGCGACTGCACCCGCGACGACATCGCGCTGCGGGCCGGCTCGACGGACCCACGGGCACCGCGCGGCTACGACGGGTTCTGCCGTGAACGCGGCCTCGAGCCCAACGACAAGCGAGCCCTCCGGTTCCGGACCCCGGACGAGGGTGAGACGGCGGTGGTCGACATCATCCGCGGCCACCCGACCTTCGCCAACAACCTGATCGAAGACTTCGTCATCCTGCGGGCCGACGGCAGCGCGGTCTTCCTCTTCGCCAACGTCATCGACGACATCACGATGAAGATCACACACGTGATCCGGGCCGAGGAGCACCTGCCGAACACCCCCAAGCAGCAGCTGCTCTGGGAGGCGCTGGGTCACCCGGCGCCGATCTGGGCGCACGTGCCGGTCGTGGTCAACGAGAAGCGGCAGAAGCTCTCCAAGCGCCGGGACAAGGTCGCCCTCGAGGCGTACCGGGACGAGGGCTACCTGGCCGACGCGATGCGCAACTACCTCATGCTGCTGGGCTGGGCGCCCCGCGGCGACCGGGAGATCGTGCCCTGGTCGGTGATTGAGGAGGAGTTCCGACTCGAGGACGTCAACTCCTCCCCGGCCTTCTTCGACGAGCGCAAGCTGCGCGCGTTCAACGGCGAGTACATCCGGGCGCTGGCGCCGGCCGAGTTCATCGCCGCCTGCCAGCCCTGGCTGACCGGCGAGGTGGGTGGCGCCCGTGTCGCGCCGTGGCCGGCGGATGCCTACGACGCCGAGGTCTTCGCCCGGGTCGCGCCGCTGGCGCAGACCCGCATCGGGCTGCTCGCCGAGATCGTCGGGTACGTCGACTTCCTCTTCCTCGACCAGCCGCAGATCGACGAGGCGGCCCGGGCCAAGGCGATGGCCGGCGACGCCGCCGACCTGCTGACCGAGTGCCTGGCCGCGTTCGTGGCGCTGCCCGGCTGGGACGCGGCGTCGTTGAAGGCGGCGCTGGAGGAGATCGGGCTGGCCCGCGGCCTCAAGCTCGGCCGGGCCCAGGCCCCGGTGCGGGTGGCGGTGACCGGCCGGGCGGTCGGGTTGCCGCTCTTCGAGTCGCTGGAGGTGCTCGGCCGGGAGCGTACGCTCGCCCGCCTGCGCGCGGCCCTCGACGGCTAACGCTCGGCGGTGCCGGCCGGCTCCTCGGCCCGCGCCGCCGCCAGGCCCGCACCCTGGCTTTCCAGGTGGGCCCGGATGAACCGCAGGTTCTGCTTGATCTCTTCCTGCTCCTCGTGCTTGAACGCATCGCTGTCCACGATGAGCCGGCTCGCGAAATGGGCGGTGACCAACGGGATGACCACCAGCACCATGACCGTGATGAGGACGGCACCGACGATACGTCCGGCCACATGGGTCGGGTACGTGTCGCCGTAGCCGACCGTGGAGGCGGTGACCACCGCCCACCAGATGGAATCTCCGACGCTGCGTTGCTCGAACCGGCCGTAGAGCACGGCACTGACGACGAGGAGCCCGATGTAGCCGAACACGACCGCGCGGGGGGAGTTGGTAATCCGCAGCAGAAAGCGCCTGACCATGGCGCCATCCTGCCGCGTGCCTGGGCGCCGGTGGATCCTCCGTCCGTCCGGCGCCCAGGCCCGAAGCCAGATCAGGCCCGAAGCCAGATCAGGCCTGGCGTACGGCCTCGGCCGAGATCTCGATCCGGACCTTCTTGCCCACCAGCACACCGCCGGTCTCCAGCGCCTGGTTCCAGGTGATGCCGAAGTCCTCGCGGTCGATCTCGGTGGTGGCGGTGAAGCCGATCACCTCTTGGCCCCACGGGCTACGGGCCAGGCCCTCGAACTCGACCACCAGCTCGACCTCGTGGGTGACGTCGCGGATGGTCAGGTCACCGGCCACCACGTAGGTGTCGCCGCGCCGCGAGACCTGCCGGCTGGTGAAGGTCAGCTCGGGAAAGCGCTCCACATCGAGAAAGTCGGTGCCGCGCAGGTGCTGGTCGCGGTCGGGCTGGCCGGTGTCGATGCTGGCCGCGGCGATTCGCGCCTGCACGGTGGAGTCGAGCGGGTTCGCACCGATGGTGACCTCCCCACTCACCTGACCGAACGCGCCCCGCACCTTGCTCACCATGAGATGGCGGGCGACGAAGCCAACGGTGGTGTGGGCGGAGTCCAGGGTGAAGGTACCCGGCTGCGGCACCGGCGCGCCGTCGACGGTACGGGTCGGCAGGGTGGACGTGGTCATTGCTATCTCCTCACTTCCCGGCCATGGCCGGGCTTCCGGCATTTGATTGAACTAGCAATCTTCAGCTAGGCAGTATTCCCTCAACGCAAATATGCGTAGAATGGGCCGGTGACCCGACACGCCCCGAGCGATGCCCGCCTCGTCGATCCCCGGATCACCGCCGTCGGCCTGCTCATCGAAACGGTCGGTGGGCTGACCGCCCGCTTCGCCGCTCAGTACGCCGAGCACGGCCTCGACCCGGTCGAGTTCGAGGTGCTGGTGCGGCTGGCCCGCTCGCCTGGCCGGGCGCTGCGAATGAGCGACCTGGCCGCGCAGACGCTGCTCACCAGCAGCGGCATCACCCGGGTCGTCGACCGGCTGGAGCGGGAGAAGCTGGTCGAGCGCCGGGCCTGCGCGACCGATCGCCGAGGCTCGTTCGCGGCCATCACCCGGGCCGGCCTGACCCGTCTGGATGCGGTGCTGCCGGGCCACCTGGACCTGGTGCAGCGCTGGTTCACCGGGCAGCTCACGCCCGATCAGCTGGACGGCTTCCTGGACGCGCTGCGGGTCGTCCGCGATGCGGTGCGCCCGGAGGCCACCGCCGGTGCGGCCCGGGCGCCCGAGCCCAGCCGGCGTTAGGCGTGACGGGGGCGGCAAGCGTGACCGGCAAGGGCCCGGCCGAGGAGGAGCTGGCAGCGAGCGTACGCACCATCGAACGCGCGGCCGGCAGCCTCGCCACGGCGAGCGTGGCCCGCATGGACGACGTGCTGCCGTGGTTCCGGGAGCTGCCGGCCGACCAGCGTGCCTGGGTGATGATCGTGGCCCAGGCCGGCGTGCAGTCCTTTGTGGAGTGGCTGCGCGAGTCGGCCAAGCGGGGCGACGGCGGCCCCGGCGTCTCGGATGAGATCTTCGACGCCGCGCCGCGGGCGCTGGCCCGATCGATCACGTTGCAGCAGGCCGTGCAGCTCATTCAGGTCACCATCGGGGTCGTCGAGGAGCAGGTGCCCCGCCTCGCCGCCCGCGGCGAGGAGTCGGCCGTGGCCCAGGCGATGCTGCGCTTTTCGCGCGAGGTGGCCTTCGCGGCGGCCCGCGTCTACGCCCGGGCGGCCGAGTCCCGCGGCACGTGGGACGCGCGGCTGCAGGCGCAGCTGGTCGACGCGCTGCTGCGTGGCGACTCGACCGACGAGCTGGCCAGCCGCGCCGCCGCGCTGGGCTGGGCCGACGCCCGACCGGTCGCGGTCGCCGTCGGCCGGTCGCCCGGTGGTGAGGCGGACGCGGTGCTGCACGCGGTGCACCGGGCCGCCCGGCGGTTCGGCGTCGAGGTGCTCGGCGGGGTGCACGGCGACCGGCTCGTGCTGGTGCTCAGCGGCACCACCGATCCGCTCACCGTCACCCAGAAGTTGCTCGCCAGCTTCGGCGAAGGCCCGGTCGTGGTCGGCCCGCCGGTGCCGAGCCTGGACGAGGCGAACGAGTCGGCCCGGGCGGCGATCGCCGGCTACCGGGCCGCACCCGCCTGGCCGGCCGCGGCGCGCCCCGGGGGCCCGGCCGCTCTACAGCCCCCGCGGGG
>JBLNGJ010000482.1:0-2876 GCA_050264675.1 Micromonosporaceae bacterium | reverse complement strand
GAGGCCGGCACCCTCACCCACCTCGGCGACACCCACCACGCCGCCGGCAACCCCCACACCGCCCGCGACGCCTGGCAACAGGCCCTGACCATCCTCGACGACCTCGACCACCCCGACGCCGCCCAGGTCCGCGCCAAACTCGCAGACCTTGACCCACACGCATCCTGATCAATAGCGCGGCGGTAGAGGGCACACCCCTTCACAACAGCCACCAGTAGGAGATTCACAGCGGATCTGTAGTGGCCGTTGCCAGAATCCCGTCGATGACGAGCACCCACGCCGAGAGCCGCCGCCGCGCCGAGGCGTTCTATGCCCGCGACCGAACCTGCCAGGCGCTGTGCATCCAGCTGGCGACTGTCGCGCCCGGCCGGGCCAGCATGCATATGGACGTGACCGAGGCGATGGTGAACGGGCACGGCATCGCCCACGGCGGGTACCTGTTCCTGCTCGCGGATGCGGCGTTCGCGTACGCCAGCAACACGTCGGGTCGGGCCGTGGCCCAGAGCGCGCACATCACGTTCCTGCGGCCGGCTGCGGTCGGGGAGCGGCTTGTGGCCGAGGCGGCCGAGCGTACCCGCGTGGGCCGTACCGGGATCTACGACGTCACGATCCGCCAGTCGAACGGCGCCATCGTCGCCGAGTTCCGAGGCCAGAGCATGCTTCTCGCTTCCGAACAATCTCCATAGTGGAGGTTCTCATGACCGATGACGTCGCCAGTTCGCTGCGCCGCATGGTGTGGGTGTTCCCCGATCGCGAGTCGACCCGGACCGTGCCCAAGTGGCAGAAGGCGTTCTGGTTCGCCTACCAGGAGGAGGCCGAACGCCTCGGTCTCAGCTGGACCTCGCACCCGCCCGACGATGTCGCGGTCGACTGCCTGAGCCGAGGCCGACCGCGGGTCTATGTGGCTGGCGAGCCGGTCACGCCCGAGAACACCCTGTTCGTCACGTCGCTGTACTCGCTGCCGTACCAGTCGATGGACGTGTTCAACCAGTACGCCCTCTACGCGGTGCTGGAGCAGAGCGGCTTCTACCTGCCGGCGCCGCCGGCCCTGTCTCCCGTCGTCAACGACAAGATCGCCACGATTCTTTACCTGAAGGATTCACCGATCCCGGCGGTGCCGACCGTACGCATCGGCACCGGGCGGGACCTCGGCCATCGCTTCTATGAACCGGTGCTCGAGGCCATGACGTTTCCCGCGATAGTCAAGCCGGTCGGTTGGTGCGGCGGGTGGGGCATCAGCATGGTGCACAACCTGGAGGACCTGCACGGTCTGCTGAGCCTGGCCCAAGGCGGTGAGACGACCGTGGCCGTTCAGCCCTACCTCGGCCCGGGCACGATCGACTTTCGGGTGTTCCTCATCGACGGCGTGCCGCACACGGTGGCCCGGCGGACGCCACCCACGGGCGCGTACGTGGCCAACTACGGCCGGGGTGGCGGGATCGAGTACATACCCGTGCCGGCCGAGCTCACCACCACACTCGAATATGTCGCCGAGCGGGTCCCGATCCCGTTCTTGTGCGTGGATTTCCTCTTCGACGGTGAGCGGTACTGGCTCTCCGAGATCGAGCCGGACGGCGCCATTGTCTGCCCTGATCTGGGCAACGAGGCGGCCGTGCTCCGCCAGCGATCGATCATCCAGGCGCGGTTTCGCGCCTACCAGCGAGGCCACGCGCAGTGGCTGGGCCACGAAGTCAAGGAGGCTACTGATGGCTGAGACACCGAGCCGGTCGGAATTCTTGCTCGCTACGACGGACCTGACCGCGGCGCATGCGGCCCGGGTCCGGGCGCTGATCGGTCAGCTACGGTCGGTGCCCGCCCTGGCTCCGCGCTATGACGGCATCTCCCCGGTGGGTTCGATCGAGGATCTGTACCAGGTGCCGGTGATGCTCAAGGACGACCTGCAGGTCGCCCTGGCGCACCTGATGCCCCGGGCGGCAACCGGCGCGACCTGGGTGTTCCAGAGCGGCGGCAGCACCGGCTCGCCTCAGGTGGGGTATGCGCCGACCGGCCTGTACATGGCCGAGGTCTATGCCAACTGGAAGGCGCTAAGCCGCGATGACGTCTTCGTCAACGGCTGGAGCGCCGGCAAGATGTGGGGCGCCCACTTCCTGGTCAACGAGTACGCCGACCACGCCGGCTGCGTCGCCATGAACCTCGGCGCGATGTCGAAGGATGAGTACGACCCTTGGCTCGACTTCTTCGCCACCCGAAAGGTCACCGCGTTCGGCGGCACGCCCAGCGTGCTGCGGCAGGTGTTCGGGCACGCTCGCGGCGCCGGCGTCAAGCTGCCCGACCTACGCGCCGTGCTGTGGCTCGGCGAGGCCTGGGACGCGCAACTCGGCGAGGACCTGGCCTCGGTCGCGCCCAACGCCCGTCGCTGGGGCATGTTCGGCAGCACCGAAACCTGGGTCGTCGGCACAAACACCCCCGACTGCGCCGCGGACACCTGGCACCCACTCCCGTCCCACCTCGTCCACGTCGGTGAGGATGAGCTGCTCGACTTCACCGCCCTCGACCCCGAGGTGCTCAACCCGGTTCTCCGCTACCGCACCGGGGACGCGGGCCGGATCGTCTCGTGCCCGTGCCGCGACCCGCGGCCGGCTCTTCAGGTGCTGGGCCGCCGGGATGGGCTGATCAAGTTCCGCGGGCATCTGGTGAACGTGGCCGACCTCGTCGGGAGCATCGATTCGCGGTCGGGCGTGGCCCGGGCGCAGCTGGTCGTCAAGGAGTACGCCGACGGCAACGCCGTGCTCGAGGTGTTGCTGCTGCCCGAGTCGAGCGCGAGTCCCGAGCTGGCCAGCCGGGTGCGGGAGTACCTCGTCGGCTCCGCGTTCGGTCCCAGCATCGTGTTCCAGCGCATCCCGAGCTCGTTGGAG
>JBLNGJ010000481.1:0-2862 GCA_050264675.1 Micromonosporaceae bacterium | reverse complement strand
ACCGCTTGGCGCACGTCCGCGCCCCGAACCGACAATGCTGGTGCTGGTCAGGCACGATTGCGGCGTGGTCGACGCCGAACCGGTGCTGCGCCCGGCCGCGCCGCTGCGGGCCCGGTGGGCCATGGCCAGTGCCATCGCGGCCGGTCTGCTGCTGCTCGCCGCGTTCCCGCCGGTCGGGCTGTGGTGGACGGCTCCGGCCGGTGTCGCGCTGCTCGCCGTGGCCACCCACCGGCGTGGCCTGCTCGCCGGTGCCGGCCTCGGCCTGCTCACCGGCCTCGCGTTCCTGGGTCCGCTGCTGTCCTGGACCGGGCTGCACGTCGGCGCGGTCTGGCTGCTCCTGCCGGTCGCCGAGGCGGCGTACGTCGCGCTGCTCGGCGCGGCCGCGGCCGGGACCAGCGCGGTGGTGGACCGCTGGCGGTGGAGCTGGCCGCTGGTCACCGGCGCGCTCTGGGTCGCTTCGGAGGCACTGCGGGACCGGACTCCGTTCGGCGGCTTCCCGTGGGGCCGGCTCGCGTTCAGCCAGGGTGACTCGCCGCTGCTGCGGCTGGCCGCCCTGGGCGGGGCACCGTTGGTCACGTTCGGGGTGGCCGCCATCGGTGGGCTGCTCGCCGTCGCCGCCGCCCCGCTCCTGTCCGGCTCGGGGCCGCCGGCCCGGTTGGGTGTACGGGCGGCCGCGTTCAGCCTGGCCGCCGTGGTGATCGCGGTGCTCGTTCCGTTGGCCGTGCCGACGGCGACCGCAACCGGCCGCACCGTCACGGTGGCCATCGTGCAGGGCAACGTGCCGCGGCTGGGCCTGGACTTCAACGCGCAGCGCCGGGCCGTACTGGACAACCACGTCGATGCCACCCTCGCGCTGGCCCAGCGTGTCTCCGCCGGCCGGGCCGCCCGGCCTGACCTGGTCGTCTGGCCGGAGAATGCGAGCGACATCGACCCGCTGGCCAACGTCGACGCGCGCGCCCGCATCGACGCCGCGGCCGTCGCCATCGGGGCGCCGATCCTCGTCGGCGGGCTGCTGGAGGGTCCTGGCAACCGGATCCGCAACGTGGGCCTGGTGTGGCGGCCCGGCACCGGCCCGGGCGCCACCTACGTCAAGCGGCACCCGGTGCCCTTCGCCGAGTACATGCCTCTTCGCCCGATCGCCCGGCTGCTCACCGACAAGGTCGACCTCGTGCAGTCGGACTTCGTCGCCGGACCGGTGCCGGGTGTGTTGGCGGTCGGGCCGGCGACGGTGGGTGATGTGATCTGCTTCGAGGTCGCCTACGACAACGTGGTGCGCGACACAGTCACCGGCGGCGCGCAGCTGCTCGTGGTGCAGACCAACAACGCCACGTTCAACGCCGCCGAGGCCCACCAACAGCTGGCCATGGTGCGGCTGCGCGCGGTCGAGCACGGCCGGCCCGCGCTGATGGCCTCCACCGTCGGGGTCTCCGCATTCGTCCGGCCCGACGGCGGGGTGCTCGACGCCACCGGCTTCAACCAGCCCGCGGTCATCGTCCGCGAGCTGCGACTCTCCTCGGCCCGTACGATGGCCACAGCGGTGGGGGTCGCACCCGAGCTAGCGTTGGTCGCCGTGGCCATCGCGGCGTTGGTGGCGGCCATCGTCCTGGGCCGGGCGCGAGGAGCGCGCAGAGCAGGCCCGACAGACGTGAGAAGGGTTGACCGATGAACGAGGCGTCCGGCCGCACGGGCGAAGACCGGAGCGTGGGCCGGGTGCTCGTGATCCTCCCCACCTACAACGAGGCCGAGAACATCCGCGACATCGTCGCCCGGCTGCGCCGCGCGGTGCCCACGGCCGAGGTCCTCATCGCCGACGACAACAGCCCCGACGGCACCGGCGCCATCGCCGATGAGCTGGCCGCCACCGATTCGGCCGTGCACGTGCTGCACCGCCCGAGCAAGCAGGGCCTCGGTCGGGCCTACGTGGAGGGTTTCGGCTGGGCCCGCGAGCACGAGTTCGACGCGGTCGTGGAGATGGACGCCGACGGCTCGCACGCTCCCGAGCAGCTGCCCCGCCTGCTCGACGCGCTCACCGAGGCCGACCTGGTGATCGGTTCCCGGTGGGTGCGGGGCGGCACCGTGGTCAACTGGCCGGTGCACCGGCTGCTGCTCTCCCGGTGCGGGAACTTCTACACCCGGGTCATGCTCGGCATGCCCGTGCACGACGCCACCGGTGGCTACCGGGCCTACCGCATGGCGGCTCTCTCCAAGATGGACCTCGACACGGTCTCCTCCCAGGGCTACTGCTTCCAGGTCGACCTGGCCTGGCGCGCCCACCGGCACGGCTTCCGGGTGGTGGAGGTGCCGATCACGTTCGCCGAGCGGGCCCGGGGCGCGAGCAAGATGAGCTCGTCGATCGTGCGTGAGGCGCTGTGGCGGGTCACCGTGTGGGGCACCCAGGCCCGGCTGGGCTCGCTGTGGCGTGCGGTGTCGGGCCGGGGCCGGCCGGACTGACGGGCTGACCGCGATGCGCCGCCTGGTGCTCATCATCGCCCTGCTGGTGATCGCTCCGATCGTCGAGATCGGGGTGCTGGTCGCGGTCGGGCAACAGATCGGCGTCGGCCCGACGCTGCTGCTGATGCTCGCCACCTCGGCCCTGGGCGGGGTATTGCTGCGCCACCAGGGTGGCCGGGCCTGGCGGGCCTTCCAGGCCGACGTGACCAACGGCGTGCCGCCCGGGCCGAGCGCCACCGACGGCCTGCTGGTGCTCATCGGTGGCGTGTTCATGCTGGTGCCCGGCTTCGTCTCGGACGTGATCGGGGTGCTGCTGATCGCGCCACCCAGCCGCCGGGTGGCGCGCGCGTTCGTGATGCAGATGGTCACCCGCCGGCTCACGCCGGCCGCCTCGAGCACGTTGTTCGGGCC
>JBLNGJ010000480.1:0-2636 GCA_050264675.1 Micromonosporaceae bacterium | reverse complement strand
GCGACGCTTCCGGATCTTCTCGATCGACGGCGCCCACACCATCGAGATCACGCTCAACGACCTCGCGGTGGCGGAGCGGACGGTACTCGGGGGCGGCCTGGTCGTACTCGACGACGTACTCAACCCGCACTGGCTCGCCGTCATCACGGCCCTGTTCCGGTACTGGTCGGACGGCGGAACCCTGGTGCCGGCCGTACTCGTGCCCAACAAGCTCATCCTGGCGACCTCGCCGGAGTCGGCGTCGACCTGGCGCAAGCTGATGCGTGAGGCGTTCGGGGCCGGTTTGACCAAGGCCGACGTGGCGCTGGGCCAGTACGAGATCGATGTCTACGGCAACCACACGTGGGTCGTCGCGGATGAGACGGGCGGTACGGGCCAGGTCGCCCAGCCCACGCTCGGCCGCCGTGTCGGCCGGGCCCTGGCCCGGCGGATGCCCCGGCTGGCCCGGCGGATACGCGCGCTTCGACGGCGCTGACGCCTGCGTGTCTCGCTCGGCGCCCTTCGAGCGGGTGCCGGACTCTCTCACCGGGGGTATCGTGCGGGGCATGGCGGCGGATGACGATGACTCCGCGGTCACGCGCGAGTCGCCGATCGACCCGAAGCTGGGCGACGGACCGGGGCGCGTGTTCGCCGGCCGGGCCCGGCCCGTTCTCCTGCCCGATCTTGAGCTCACGTTCCTCGAGGAGGTCGACGACCCGACCGAGGTGCGCCGCTGGCTCGGTGGGGTCGAGGAGGGTGCGTCCACCCAGGACCGTCCCCACCGGACATCGACGGCGCGGCTGGGTCACGGCGCGGTCGTGGTGGGCCTGCTGGTCGTCGCGATGCTCGTGATGGCGGTCGTGATCGCGCTGGCGTCCCGTTAGCTCGTAAGCTTCACGCCCGCGGTCAGCACCAGCTGCAGCAGCGCCACCGGTACGAGGAACTGCCAACACAGGCGCTGCAGCTGATCCTCCCGGAGCCGGGGGTACGCGACCCGGACCCAGATCACGATGAACGACACCGCGAACACCTTGATCATCGTCCACAGCCAGCCCAGCTCGGCGTCGAGGCCGAACGGGCCCTTCCAGCCGCCGAGGAACAGCACGGTGGTCAGCGCGGCGATGACGACGATCCCCGCGTACTCCGCGAGCAGGAAGAACGCGAATCGCAGCCCGGTGTACTCGGTGAGGTAGCCGAACACCAGCTCGGAGTCGGCGATCGGCATGTCGAACGGGGGCCGGCGGATCTCGGCGAGCCCGGCGACGAAGAAGACCACCATCGCGGGCAGCTGCCACAGCAGCCACCAGGGCCGCCACGCCTCCACGATGCCGGTCAGCGACAGTGTGCCGGCCGCCATCGCGACCGAGGCGGCAGCGAGCACGAACGGCAGCTCGTAGCCGAGCAGTTGGGCCGCGGCCCGCAGACCGCCCAGCAACGAGTACTTGTTCGCCGACGACCACGACGCCATGAGGACGGAGACCACGCCGATGCCGACGACGGCCAGCACCAGGAACAGCCCGATGTCCAACGGCTGGGCCACCAGGCTGCCCGGACCCAGCGGGATCACGAGCAGCACCACGAGATAGGGCAGCAGGGCCACGAACGGGGCTAGGCGGAACACCGGGCCGTCCGCCGCGGCCGGGGTCACGCTCTCCTTCTGCACGAACTTCACGCCGTCGGCGATGAGCTGCGCCCAGCCGTGGAACGCTCCGGCGTACATGGGTCCGAGCCGGCCCTGCATGTGCGCCATCACCTTGTGCTCGGTCTGCCCCACGACCAGCGGCAGCGTCAGGAAGGCCACCAGGACCGCGCCGATCCGGATCGTGTACTCGAGCCAGAGCGGCATCAGCTCTCCTCGGTGGGCTGCTCGGTGGGCCGGCGGTTGGCGGCCGGTCCCCACTCGCCGGGGGCCGGTACGCCGGGCGGGCGCATCGGCGAACGTTTCGCCGCACCCTCGGCGTGCGACTCCCCTGGCTCCTTGGCGCCGGGCCACGGCTTGGCCACCCGGCTGGCGAGCACGAAGTCCTTGCGCAACGGGTACCCCTCGAACTCCGGTGGCAGGAGCAGCGACACAAGGTGGGGATGGCCCGGGAAGTCGACGCCGAACATCTCGTGGGTCTCCCGCTCGGGCCAGGCCGCACCCGGGTAGATGTCCACGATGGAGTCCAGCGCCGGGGCGTCCCGCGGCACCCGGGTGCGCACCAGCAGCCCGTGCCGCTGGGCGGTCGACCAGAGATGGGCCACGACGGCATAGCCCTGATCGACCTCGTCGACGGCTGTGAGCCAGTCGAAGAAGTCGCAGCCAAGCTCGTCGCGGGCCGCCCGCACGGCGTCGGTCCAGCGCTGGGGCGGCACGTCGACGGTGCCCCGCGCCCACCGGTCGCCGCCCGACACGCTCGCCTGCGCGACCTCGGCACCGCCCAGCGCATCGACGAGCCGGGTGCCCACCTCCTCCGGCGTCATGCCGGGAACCCTATAGCGACTGGCGTCCCACTTCCATGATCTGGGGGTTCCATCTGGCGTGTGCTACCGACTGGGAGGGCGGACGTGGCCGACGCCGGGCCGCCGCGCACGACGCGTTCAGTCGGGCCTGGTGCTCGGCTGAGTCAGTCGTTCGGCTTGGGGTGCTGGTAGTCGACGTCGCGCTCCGGCAGCGG
>JBLNGJ010000479.1:0-4995 GCA_050264675.1 Micromonosporaceae bacterium | reverse complement strand
TGGGCACATTGTCGGGCAGTTCGGACGTGTGGGAGTGGGCGACCAGTGGCCGACCGACTGATCATCCGGGGCGCGCGGGAGCACAACCTGCGCGACGTCAACCTGGATCTGCCTCGCAACGCCCTCATCGTGTTCACCGGGCTCTCCGGCTCCGGCAAATCCAGCCTGGCCTTCGACACGATCTTCGCGGAGGGTCAGCGGCGATACGTTGAGTCGCTGTCCTCCTACGCTCGGCAGTTCCTTGGCCAGATGGACAAGCCCGACGTCGACTTCATCGAGGGTCTGAGCCCGGCCGTCTCGATTGACCAGAAGTCGACCTCCCGGAACCCGCGCTCCACGGTCGGCACCATTACCGAGGTCTACGACTACCTCCGGCTGCTCTTCGCCCGGGCCGGTGAGCCGCACTGCCCGAACTGCGGGCGTCCGATCAGCCGGCAGACGCCGCAACAGATCGTCGACCGAGTGCTGGCGATGGAGGACGGGACGCGGTTCCAGGTTCTCGCGCCGGTGATCCGCGGTCGCAAGGGTGAGTACGTCGACCTCTTCGCCGACCTGCAGTCGAAGGGTTTCGCCCGGGTCAAGGTCGACGGCGTGGTGCACGCGCTGACCGACGTGCCGAAGCTGAACAAGCAGCAGAAGCACACCATCGAGGTGGTGGTCGACCGGCTCACCGTCAAGTCGTCGGCGAAGCAGCGGCTGACCGACTCGATCGAGACCGCGCTCAAGCTCGCCGGCGGTGTGGTCCTGCTGGAGTTCGTCGACCTGCCCGACAACGACGAGCACCGGGTGCGCACGTTCTCCGAGCACCTGGCCTGCCCCTACTGCGAGCTCTCGTTCGAGGCCATGGAGCCGCGCTCGTTCTCGTTCAACTCGCCCTACGGTGCCTGCCCCGAGTGCAGCGGCCTGGGCACCAAGAAGGAGGTCGACCCAGAGCTCATCGTGCCCGACCCCGACCGGACGCTGCGCGAGGGAGCGATCCAGCCATGGGCGGCCGGCACCACGCTGGAGTATTTCCTGCGCTTGCTCGAGGCGCTCGGCGACGCGCAGGGGTTCGACCTGGACACGCCCTGGCGCAAGATCCCTCAGCGGGCGCAGAAGGAGATCCTCAACGGCACGGCCGGGCAGGTGCACGTGCGCTACCGCAATCGGTACGGGCGGGAGCGCTCCTACTACACCGGGTTCGAGGGCGTGGTGCAGTGGATCGAGCGGCGCCACTCCGACACCGACTCGGAGTGGTCGCGGGACCGCTACGAGGGCTACATGCGCGACGTGCCTTGCGCCGCGTGCGCCGGCGCCCGACTCAAGCCCGAGGTGCTGGCCGTCACCATCGGCGGGCGCAGCATCGCCGATGTCTGTGCGCTCTCGGTCGGCGAGTGCCACGACTTCATCGAGACGCTGGTGCTCAACGACCGGCAGCGGCTGATCGCCGAGCGGGTGCTCAAGGAGATCAACGCCCGCCTGCGCTTCCTGGTCGACGTGGGCCTGGACTACCTTTCGCTCGACCGGGCGGCCGGCACGCTCTCAGGCGGAGAGGCGCAGCGGATCCGGCTGGCCACGCAGATCGGTTCCGGTCTGGTCGGGGTGCTCTACGTGCTCGACGAGCCGAGCATCGGGCTGCACCAGCGCGACAACCACCGGCTCATCGAGACCCTGGTTCGGCTGCGTGACCTGGGCAACACGCTGATCGTCGTGGAGCACGACGAAGACACCATCCGGACCGCCGACTGGGTGGTCGATATCGGTCCGGGCGCTGGCGAGCACGGCGGCTATATTGTCCATACTGGACTGCTGAAGGATCTGCTCCGCAACCCCGAGTCGATCACCGGGGCCTACCTGTCCGGCCGTCGTAAGATCCCGCTGCCGGCCGCGCGCCGGCTGCCGCTGCCCGGCCGCGAGCTGGTCGTGCACGGCGCACGCGAACACAACCTGCGCAACCTGACCGTGGCCTTCCCGCTCGGCCAGTTCATCGCCATCACCGGAGTCTCCGGTTCGGGCAAGTCCACATTGGTCAACGACATCCTCTACGCGGTGCTGGCCAACCAGGTCAACGGGGCCCGGATGGTGCCCGGCCGGCACACCAAGGTGACCGGCATCAACCAGGTCGACAAGGTGGTCGGCGTGGATCAGTCGCCGATCGGGCGCACCCCGCGCTCCAACCCGGCCACCTACACCGGCGTCTTCGACCACATCCGGCGGCTCTTCGCCGAGACCACCGAGGCGAAGGTCCGCGGGTACGGGCCGGGCCGCTTCTCGTTCAACGTCAAGGGCGGCCGGTGTGAGGAGTGCACCGGCGACGGCACCAAGAAGATCGAGATGAACTTCCTGCCCGACGTGTACGTCCCGTGCGAGGAGTGCAAGGGCGCCCGGTACAACCGGGACACGCTCGAGGTGCACTTCAAGGGGCGCACCATCGCCGAGGTGCTGGACATGCCGATCGAGGAGGCGGCGGGCTACTTCGAGGCGATCCCGGCGATCTACCGGCATCTGCAGACGCTCGTCGACGTCGGCCTGGGCTACGTGCGGCTGGGCCAGCCGGCGCCCACGCTCTCCGGCGGTGAGGCGCAGCGGGTCAAGCTCGCCAGCGAGCTGCAGAAGCGGTCGACCGGGCGCACGGTCTACGTGCTCGACGAACCCACCACCGGTCTGCACTTCGAAGACATCCGCAAGCTGCTGCGGGTGCTGGAGAGCTTGGTCGACAAGGGCAATACGGTCATCGTCATCGAGCACAACCTCGATGTGATCAAGACGGCCGACTGGATCATCGACATGGGTCCGGAAGGTGGGCACAAGGGCGGCCTGGTGATCGCTACCGGCACGCCCGAGGAGCTCGCCGAGAACCCCGACAGCTACACCGGTCAGTGGCTGCGGCGCACGCTCGGGCTCGCCGGCGAGGCGCAGCCGAACGGCCCGGCCAACGGGGGTCGAGCCGGCGGATCGCGGGGTGGGGCTCGGGCCAGCGCCGCCCGCGGCTCGACCGGCAGCGCCACCGCGAAGCGGGCCAGCCGCGCCACCAAAGCCGCCCGCTGACGCACAAACCTCCACACTGGACGGTGCTCCGGGGTGTCCGTCCGTGTAGTTCGCGCGCGACCCTGCCCTGCGCCCGCCCCACGTACCCAGGCAGAATTCAGGAAAGCGCCCCGTCTGCCCTGGGCAGGGAGGGACAGTACCGGGATTCTGCCCAGCGCCCGCCGGGTGAACCGATCGCGGAGCCTCGTCGTGTCTAGAGGCTAGGGCCGGTTTCGCTGGCGAACGTCGGGAAACATGGTGCGTGGAAGGCTCCAGAGAGGGATGTGACGATGACGGATCAGGACATGAACGCGCCGGATGTGGCGGCCGGGACGACCCGGCGCAACGTGCTGCTGGGCGCCGGGGCGGTAGGCGCGCTCGGCGTGCTCGCGGCCTGCGGCGACTCGGGCGGCACGCCGCCGGGCGGCACCGCGACGACCCCGCCGGAGACGGTGCCGACGACCGCGTCCACGCCCGAGGTCATCAAGACCGGCGACATCCCGGTCGGCAGCGGAAAGGTCATCAAGACCCAGAACGTCGTGGTGACCCAGCCCGCCGCCGGCAGTTTCAAGGCATTCGACGCGACCTGCCGGCACATGGGCTGCCAGGTCGGCACGGTGACCAGCACGATCAACTGCCCGTGCCACGGCAGCCGGTACTCGATCCAGGACGGTTCCGTGGTCAACGGGCCGACCACGGCGCCGCTGCCGGCCAAGAAGGTCAACATCTCCGGCGATGTCATCACCGTGAGCTGATCTCATCTCCCGAAATCTTGACTGAGAGTGGGGTAGCCAACCCCGCAAAACATCCAAGATCGCGAAAGTGGGCGGGCCGGTCTCAGCGAACGGCCGGCGGCACACGGGCGGTTACGCTAGCCACGTGCCAGAGGGAGCTGCGACCGCGCGACCCGGACGCCCGGGTACGCCGCGGTTGGTGCGCCCCGCTCCCGGCACGATCCCTGAGGCGCCCGGTGTCTACCGGTTCCGGGCCGCGCCCGCCCCGGGGGAGACGGCCGGCCGCATCATCTACGTCGGCAAGGCACGCAACCTTCGCCAGCGGCTCAACTCCTACTTCGCCGACCCTTGGGCGATGCATCAGCGCACCCAGCAGATGGTGGCCACGGCCGCCTCGGTCGACTGGGTCACCGTCTCCACCGAGGTCGAGGCGCTGCAGCTCGAGTACGCCTGGATCAAGGAGTACGACCCACGGTTCAACGTCCGCTACCGCGACGACAAGTCCTACCCGTACCTCGCGGTGACCCTGGACGAGGAGTATCCGCGGCTGATGGTGATGCGGGGGGCCAAGCGCAAGGGTGTGCGCTACTTCGGTCCGTACTCGCATGCCTGGGCGATCCGCGAGACGCTGGATCTGCTGCTGCGCGTCTTCCCGGCCCGCACCTGCAGCGCCGGGGTGTTCAAGCGGCACCACCAGATCGGCCGTCCGTGCCTGCTCGGCGACATTGGCAAGTGCTCGGCGCCCTGTGTCGGTTGGGTCGACGCGGCTGCGCACCGCGGCATCGTGGTGGACTTCTGCGACTTCATGGCCGGCCGCACCGATCGGATGGAGCGCCACCTCGAGCGCGAGATGCGGGCCGCCTCCGGTTCGCTGGAGTTCGAGCGGGCGGCCCGGCTGCGCGATGACCTCGCGGCCCTGCGGCGGGCGATGGAGAAGCAGACGGTCGTCTTCGGCGACGGCACCGACGCCGACGTGGTCGCGTTCGCCGAGGACCAGCTCGAGGCGGCGGTGCAGGTCTTCCACGTGCGGGCCGGCCGGGTCCGCGGCCAGCGCGGCTGGGTGGTGGAGAAGACCGAGGAACTCTCCACTGGCGATCTGGTGCACCACTTCTGCACCCAGGTCTACGGGGGTGAGGTGGCCGCCGAGGGCCACGGGGCCGACCTGCCCCGCGAGATCCTGGTGCCGGAGCTGCCGGCCGACGCCGAGGCGTTGGCCGAGTGGCTGACCCAGTTGCGTGGGGCGAGGGTGAGCCTG
>JBLNGJ010000478.1:0-3086 GCA_050264675.1 Micromonosporaceae bacterium | reverse complement strand
CGTGCACCATCGAGCGGGTCGTCGGCAAGGCCGTCGGGCCAAGCAACGACGGAACGGTGACCGTCACGACCGAACCTGTCTACAACGGACCGTGCCGGTTCCAGCAGGGCGCCGCCCCGTGGGCCGGGCCCGCCACCGTCGGCCAGGCCGGCATCGGGCTCTCCGCGCAGGAGCTGCAGCTGCCGGTGGCCGGCAGCGAGGGTGTGGCCAAGGACGACATCGTCACCTGCACCTCGGCGGCCCATGACGCGGAGCTGGTCGGCCGGCGCTGGACGGTGCAGGGCAGCCACCACGCCAGCCACAAGACGATGCGGCGCCTGCCTCTGTCCGAGGTGCTCGGCTAGCGATGGGCGTGAAGATCCGGGGCCTGGATGAGCTGATCCGGGACCTGCAACGCGTCGAGCCCGAGGGCGAGAAACGTTGGCCCAAGGTGGTCTCCCGGGGCGCGGTGAACATCAAGACCGCATGGCGCAAGCGGTGGAAGGACATCAGCCCCGACCCGGGCAGGCACGCACCGCACCTAGCCCGCGGCGTCGGTTACGACACGCACTCCACCAAGACCCGCCACACCGCCGTGATCGGGGTCAGCCCGCTCAACCCGCAGGCGCCGCTGGCGTTCTTCGCCGAGTACGGGTCGGTGCGTAACGCCCCGTACCCCGGCGGGCTGCCCAGCCTGCTCG
The DNA here is from genome assembly GCA_050264675.1 of Micromonosporaceae bacterium. Lineage (GTDB taxonomy): Bacteria > Actinomycetota > Actinomycetes > Mycobacteriales > Micromonosporaceae > JBLNGJ01. The sequence goes on along the minus strand of JBLNGJ010000478.1, from coordinate 2,406 downwards.
AGGAGGAGCCCCGCTTCCTTGACGCGGTCGCCGACCTGGCCGTCGAGTTGCTGGAGGGTCGGTGAGCGACACCCTCGATGAGCAGCACGCCTCGGTCGCGCTGGACCTGCTCGAAGCGAATGCAGCGCTGTCGGGCCGGGTCCACGACGGTGAGGTGCCCGCCGGCGCCACCCGGCCGTACGTGCTGGTCTACACCGACGTGCGCTGGCCCCCAGGCGACGAGGGCATGGCGAACGCGATCGACCACGCCTCGGTGACCTGCCGCACCACCTGGTACGTGCACTGCGTGGCCGAGTCCGCGGCCGCGGTGCGACAGCTGACCGGACAGGTCCGGACCTCGCTGCTGGACGCGAGCCCACTGGTAGTCCCCACCGCCCGGGCGTGCGCGCGGCTGACCGAGGACGACGCACAACCGCCCGTCAAGGACGAAACCACCGGCACGACCGTCTTCGACGGCGTGCTGATCTTCTCAATGATCTCCGTGCCCGGCTGAGCCCGGGCGTCTCGCGTTTGGAGGGCCCATGGCGGCCATCACACCGTCCACCGTCACCGCCGCCGGCCTGCTCGCCGCGCCGGCTGCTGTGACGGCGTCGGACACCATCTCCGGTGACCTCGTTCCGGCCGGTGGGCTGCTCTACCGGGTCATCAACGGCGGCGGTTCGCCGGACAACGTCTCGGTCTCCGACGGCGGCACCACCCCGGCCGGCAACCCGGGCACCGTCACGCCCGTGGCGGTGGCCAACGGCACCACCAAGACCATCCTCATCACCCGCAACAACATCAACCTGTCGACCAACCTGGTGACGATCACGCACTCGTTCATCACGTCGGTGACCTACGAACTGCAGCGGGCCTGAGATGGGCTCCCCGTTCGAGCCGGCCGGGACGGAGACCGAGTGGGTGTGGCTCTGCCACGACGCCGGCGTCCCAGCCCGTTTTCCTGCCGCGTCCGTACCGCTGTGGAAGGCGCGCGGCTGGCGGCCCTGTGACCCGCCGGCCGAGATCGACCTGACCCGCATCGAGCAACTGGCGGTACCCCGCCCATCCGAGGAGGAAGTGAACGGCGATGCCTGACTCGATTGCCGATGGCCGGACCCGGGTCGCGTACGTGCCGGCGATCTCAAACATCGCCTCCCCCACGACGACGGAGCTCAACGCCGGCCTGCTGCTCAACTCGATCCTGACCCCCGACGGGCTGATCGGGTTCGAGCCGACCACCGCCGATGTCGACACATCCTCACTGGACTCCACCTACGACACGGTCGACAACGGCCGGATGTCGTTTGCTGGCACGATGCTGCGGCTGAAGAAGCAGCTCACCGGCGACACCGCGTTCACCACCCTGGTGCGCGACGTGACCGGCTACGTGGTGATCCGCCGCGACATCGCGGTCGCCACCGCCTGGGCCTCGTCCCAGGTGCTGGAGGTTCTGCCGATCAAGTGCGGCGACCGGCGTCGGCTGGCGCCGGAGAAGAACTCGGTCGCCAAGTACGAGGTGCCCACCAAGATCTGGCAGGCGCCCAACCTGTACGCGGCGGTGGCGTAGTTGGCCGACATCAAGGCCATGCTGGCCCAGGCGAAGCTCGCTGAACGCTCGGTCGAGGTGTGCCTGCGGGCCGACCTGACCGCCGCGATGCAGGACCTGCAGCGGCGCCTGCTCGAGGTTCAGCACGAGCAGGAGATCCACGGCAACCTCGACGGTGGCGGCGAGCGGGAGTTGGCCGAGGCGATCGAGGCAACCCGGCAGCAGATGCTTGAGCACTCGCTCACCTTCCGGTTGCGGGCCCTGCCGCGGCGGCGCTACTCAGCGCTGGAAGCAGAGCATCCGCCCCGGGAGGACAACGACGCTGACCGGGCCCTGGGCTTCAACCGGGACACCTTCTACGAGGCCCTGCTGCACGCCAGCGCCGTCGACCCGGTCATGGACGCCTCGGACTGGGCAGCCCTGGACGAGAAGATCTCCGACGGGCAGTGGTGGACGCTGGTCAATGCGGTCATGGGCGTCAACGCCCGTGATGTGGATGTCCCTTTCTCGCGGCGCGCCTCGCAGGTTCTGCGCGGCAACGACGACGAGTAGAGACCGCCCACGCCCTGGGCGTGAGCGTCAAACGCTTCGACGGCTGGGAACCCACCGAGGTCCACACCCCCGAGTACGACCAGACGGGGCGCGTGGTCCGGGTGGTCGTGACCCGCGAGGTCGAGTGGGACCCGGACGAGCAGGCGCTGATGCTCGCACTGCACCTCTACCGGGCACAGACCGGCCCGTGCGGGCACTACCTGCCCGATTCGACGGCCGAAGACGCCGAAGGCCGCTACGAGGTTCCGCTGCCGACCCGCTGTCACGCCTGCACCGCGCTGGCCCAGGCGCAGGCCGGCTACGAGGACAGCGACCACCCGCGGGCACTG
>JBLNGJ010000477.1:0-5361 GCA_050264675.1 Micromonosporaceae bacterium | reverse complement strand
GACCGGTGGCGATCCAGGCGTACAAGAACTCGCCCACCGCACCGGTGATGACCGCGGCGTCGACCGGCGGCAGGATGGTGCGCATCGCCTCGACCAGACCCTCCGGGCCGACCGCCACGAGCTCGGCACTGGCGGTGGTGAGATACGCCCGCAGCTCGGCCTCGCCGGCGAGGGCGGCCTCGAACTCGTCGATGTTGTCCTGACCCATGCCGGCCAACCAGTCCAGGCCCGCCGCATCGTACGGGGCGACCGAGGCGAGCGTCGCGGCGGCGATCACCCGGTCGGGCAGCAGAGCGGCGCAGGCGAGCGCGTGCGGACCACCCCCGGAGACGCCCCAGGTGCGAAACCGGGGCGCACCGAACGCGTCGGCGATCGTGGCCGCATCGGCCGCGACGTCGGCCACCGATCGGCCGGGCTGACGATCGGAGCCGCCATAACCGGGCCGGTCGTAGCCGACCAGCCGCAGCCCGCGGGCCGCGGCGTCATCGACCCACCACTCGGCGAGCACGCCGGAGCAGGGTGTGCCGTGGTGCACCAGCACCAGCTCGCCCTGCGGGTCGCCGGCGTCGTAGGCGTGCAGCACCCGACCGTCCCGCGTAGGGATGTCGTGTTCGGTGGCCATGGCAACTCCGCGTATGCTCAACCCGTCCTCCTGGGGTGATCGCTTCGGCGCCGAGCGTAGTCCGACCGGCGGCGACCACCGAACGAGCCGGCAACGACATGGCCAATGATGGGACGGTGGAGACCGACCGGATGCGACTGCGCCGGCTCACCGCGGCCGACGACGGTGACCTCCTCGCGCTGCACAACGACGCCGAGGTCATGCATTACCTCACCGGCGGTCGGGGCGCACTCCTTGAGACCATCCGCAGCGAGACGCTGCCGCGGATGGTCGGCTACCACGAACGGCGGGCCGGCCTGGGCTACTGGGCGGCGATCGAGCGGTCGTCCGGCTCGTTCCTGGGCTGGTTCGCGTTGACCGACGAGGGTGACGCCGGGGTCTCATCGGCCCGCGGCGTCGAGCTGGGCTACCGGCTGTGCCGCTCGGCGTGGGGCCGGGGGTACGCGACCGAGGGGGCCCGGGCGCTGATCCGCGTCTGCTTCACCGAACTGGGTGTACGCCGGGTCTTCGCCCACACCATGACGGTCAACCTGCGTTCCCGCCGGGTGATGGAGAAGGCCGGCCTGGCGCATGTGCGAACCTACTTCGAGGACTGGCCCGACCCGATCGAGGGCAGCGAGCAGGGTGAGGTCGAGTACGAGCTGCGGGTCGAGGACTGGCGGCGCGACGGCGGGAAGGGATGGCCCGAGTGAGGATCGTCTACGGCGGCGACGATGAGAACGAGACCACCAACGCGGTCGTGACGCACCTGCGCGAGGCGGGCCACGAGGTGTTGGTGCTCGACGAGCCGGAGCGGTGGCCGGACATCGGCGCGGCGGTGGGCCGGGCGGTGGCCAGCGGGGCGGCCGACCTCGGCGTGGTGATGTGCTGGACCGGAACCGGAACGGCGATGGCCGCGAACAAGGTGCCCGGCGTGCGGGCCGCGCTGGCCTGGGACGCCTGGGTCGCCCGCGGTGCCCGGCTGTGGAATGACGCGAACGTGTTGGCGATGAGCCTCAAACGACTCTCGCCCGACGTCGCGGTCGAGGTGGTGCGGGCCTTCGTCGAGACCACCGAGCCCGATCCCGAGGAGGCGGCCAACATCGCCCGGCTGGGCGAGCTCGAAACCTAACCGGACCGGCCGTCGACCCTGCAGGGCTCACTACCCATCACGCAACGTCCGGGCAAATCATCCACTGTGGAGCTAAAACTGCTGATCCGGACACCCGGCCCGGCCCCGCGGTCAGATTCGGCCAACCCGACTGGACCGCATGCCGGCCGCGCGTAGAGTCCAGGAGAGGGGCCAGGATGTCTGTCGCCTCCGCCAAGGAGGCCTCCGCCAAGGAGATCGTGAAACGGGAGGGATGCCATGTTCATCCAGGTGATCCAAGGTAAGGTCGCCGACCCGGAACGGCTGCGCAACGCCGTGCAGCGCTGGCGCGAAGAGCTGGCCCCCGGCGCGGCCGGCTGGCTCGGCACGACCGCCGGCGTCACGCCGGACGGCACAGCCGTCGCGGTGGTCCGCTTTGAGTCGGAGGACGCGGCCCGCCGCAACGGCGACCGTCCGGAACAGCAGCAGTGGTGGGCCGAGGCGAGCAGCGCCTTCGCCGGCAGCGCGACCTTCCACGACTGCGCCGAGGTGTTCACGTTCCTCGACGGCGGCTCCGACGACGCCGGGTTCGTTCAGGTCATCCAGAGCCGCGTCGCCGACGCGGATCGGATGCGGCGGATGTTCGAGGAGTCACTACCGGCCCTGCGACAGGCTCGCCCGGATGTGATCGGTGGGACGGTCGCGCTGCACGGCGACGGCGAGTTCACCCAGACCGTCTACTTCACCACCGAGGACGCGGCCCGGCAGGGCGAGCGGGAGAGCCCACCCGACGCCGCGCCGGAGATGGACGAGGAGATGGCCAGCATCATGCGCGACGCCACCTTCTACGACCTGCCGCGGCCCTGGCTGCACTCAGCCGGCTGATCTGGGCCCGCTGATCTGGGCCTGCTGACCTCGGCGGGTCGACCACGGCCCGCTTGTCCTTCCGGCTCGCGGCTCATGGTCCCATCCGGTCGGGACCTTAGGCCCGGGCCGGGCGGTCGCGCCTGGATCAGAATGGGTCCGTGATCCGGGTCTTCCTGCTCGATGACCACGAGGTGGTCCGCGCGGGCCTACGCGAGCTGCTGCAGCACGAGGGCGACATCGACGTGGTGGGCGAGTCGGGCTCGGCGGCCGAGGCGGCCCGGCGCATCCCCGCCCTGCGTCCCGACGTGGCGGTGCTCGACGCCCGCCTGCCCGACGGCAGCGGCATCGACGTCTGCCGCGAGGTCAGGTCGGTGGATCCGACCATCAATGGCCTGATCCTCACCTCCTATGAGGACGACGAGGCGCTCTTCGCCGCCATCATGGCCGGCGCCGCCGGCTACGTGCTCAAACAGATCCGCGGCACCGACCTCGTCGACGCGATCCGGCGGGTCGCATCCGGACAGTCCATGTTGGATCCGGTCGTGACCCAACGCGTGCTCGAGCGCATCCGCCACGGCGTGGAGGAACCACCGGAACTCAGGTCGCTCACCGAGCAGGAGCGGCGCATCCTCATCTATGTCGCCGAGGGCCTGACCAACCGGGAGATCGCGGCGAAGATGTTCCTGGCCGAGAAGACGGTCAAGAACTACGTGTCGAGCCTGCTCGCCAAGCTCGGCCTGGACCGGCGCACGCAGGCCGCCGTGCTCGCCACCCGCCTGCTAGGCCACTGACCCTGCCAGCACGCCGCGGCCCGACACCGCGACGTTTCCCCACGGGTCATGGTCCGGGTCGGGTGGTGACCTCCACCTCGGTCGGTGCGGAGTCGGTCAGCAGGACGTCGGCGACCGGGCGGCGCGGCGTGGGTGAGCCGGTCACCCCGTACCCGAACCGCAGCAGCATCTGCGGCTGCCCATGCCGGCGCAACCCCATCCGCAGCTGCTCGCGCGCCTGGGCCACCTCGATCGGCTGGGAGAGCAGCGATGTCACCAGGCCGGCCCGGGTCGCGGCGAGGAGCACGTGCTGAAGGGCCTGTCCGGCGACGAGATCATCGCGCGGGCTGCCGTGCTCGCTGCCCAGCACACCGACGAGTGGGTCGGTCTCGAAGTCGCGCCCGGACGAGCGCGGCGGGGCGCCGAAGTCCCGCTGGACGAGCAGGTCGTGTGGCTCCGGGGCAGGCCCCCCGGCCCGGCGCGGCACGCCGTCGGGGCTCTCGTCGCCGTGGCGGGTCCAGGCGGCAAGCTCGGACCGGTAGGCCTCGTCCAGCAACAGCACCCGGTCGGCGCTGCGGACCAGCTCGGCCACCATGTCGAGGGCGACCGGGCCGAGGACGAGGTCCAGCCAACACCCCTCGGCCTGGGCCGCGGCCAGCAGCTCGAACCGCACCTCTAGTGGCACCGCGGTGTTGAGAAACGGTTGGCGGTTGCTGTGTCGGCGCGGGATCGCGGCGTACAGGGTGGTCTCGTCGGGCGTCGCCGGTCGGGGGCGGCCGGCGATCACCCGAGCCAACAGGTCGGGCCGACCTGGCTCCGGCAACAGACGCACCTCGGGAGCCAGACCCAGCTGGGCGAAGGCCAGCCGCAGGTTGAAGATGGCCGCGCCGCAGGACACGCGCAGCGCGGTGCCGGTCGGGTCAGAGACTCCGAGCTGGCGGCGACGGTCGGCGTAGAGCTCGACGCCGCCGTCGATGAGGCGGAACAGCCACGGCTGCGTGTTGTGCACCGAGGGCGCCCGCGTGGCGACCGCGACCGCCGCGAGTAGTTCGTCCGGGTTCGTGATCGTGGTCATGGCGGCCACAATGCATCAACGCCGGTATTCGCCGGCAGGGCCAAAAGCCCTGTCCGCCCGGGTCGGTCCGGCCGCGTCCGCCCAGGCTTCGGCCCGCCGGCGCGACTGCGGGACGCAAGTCCCGGCGGCGTTGGAGTCGCAAGTCCCGGCGACGGAAGGGTCGCAAGTCCCAGCGGTCAGGACTTCCCTCACTGTCGGCACACCTGTCCCAGACAGCACGATTCAGTCGAGGAAAAAACAACTGAGCTAAGCCGTCACGGCAAGCTCCACAGACACAGGAGTGCTCCCATGAAGCGCCGGACTCTCGACATCCTCTTCAGCACGGGTGGGTTGGTCCTTGCCGGGCTCTTGCTCATCGCCGGCATCGTCCTCGCTGGCAACGCGACGTTCGCCAACAACTACGTGACCAATCAGCTGAGCGAGCAGAAGATCACCTTCAAGACCGCCGACACCCTCACCGACGAAGAGAAGCAGCAAGCCTGCCTGGTCACCTACGCCGGCCAGCCGTTGACCACCGGCAAGCAGGCCGAGTGCTACGCCAACAACTTCATCGGCCTGCACCTGGGCTCGATCGCCGATGGCAAGACCTATGCCGAACTCGGCGCCGTGCAGTCTGACCTGCGTACCCAGGTCGCGGCCGCCCAGCAGGCCAACGCCCCCAACCTGGCCGACCTGCAGAAGCAGCTCACCGACGTGTCCGGTCAGCGCGAGACGGTGTTCAAGGGCGAGACCCTGCGCGGCCTGCTGCTGACTTCCTACGGATTCAGCGAGTTCGGCGCCAAGGCCGCCCAGGCCGCCACGGTCGCCTACCTCGCCGCCGGGCTGCTCCTCCTGCTCTCGATCGCAGGCTTCGTGCACGCACTGGTCACGCCACGCAGTCGGGGGTTCGCGGTTCCCGAATCGGAGACCAGCCCCCGGACCCAGCAGCCCGTGAACGCCTGACCGAACCAACCGAACC
>JBLNGJ010000476.1:0-3795 GCA_050264675.1 Micromonosporaceae bacterium | reverse complement strand
GGCGACGCACTCGACCGGCCCGGTGTGCTGATCCGGGTGTGGCGCCTGCACGATCTCGCCGACGAGTGGCAGCGCAACGCCATGGCTGCACCGGCAAGCCTGTTCGATCCGGTCCCTACCTACGAACCAGTGAGGGCAGCAACATGATGCCCTGGACTGTCCGGCCGCTCGGCCCGTGGATCGGGCACCGCACCGGTTTTCGCCGCGAGTCGAAGTTCAAGGCCGGCTGGAGCGACACCCTCGATCTGCTCAACCGTGAGATCTGGCACCTTGGTGGCCGGTCCTTCGTGCTGCAGATCGACGTTAGTGACCGGTGGATCCGCAACGACGGTGCGCTCTACGCGCGGGCGCAACCCAACTCGCCGGCCGTGCGGGTGGTGTTCGACTCCCGCCACGGCACCCTGACCTACGCCACCGACCAGTTCTTCGACTGGCGCGACAACGTCCGGGCCATCGCCCTGTCGTTGGAGGCGCTGCGTAAGGTCGACCGGTACGGGGTGGCCAACTCTGGCGAGCAGTACCGGGGCTGGGCTGAGCTACCGGCACGGCCGCATCAGATGACCCGTGAGCAGGCCGCCGAGTTCCTCGCCCACTGGGCCGGCCTCGGAACCACCCTCGAGCTGTTCAACGGGTTCCCGGCAGCGGTAGCGACTGCCTACCGCGTGGCCGCGAAGCGGGTGCATCCCGATGTGACCGGCGACGACGGGGACACCATGGCCCGGCTTAACGCCGCCCGCGACCTCCTCCTGGACGGAGCCGCCGCATGAGCGTCACGGTCACGGACCTGTTTTGTGGCGCCGGCGGCAGCTCCAGCGGCGCCGAGCTTGTGCCCGGCGTGCGGGTGCGGATGGCCGCCAACCACTGGGCGCTCGCCGTCGAGACCCACAACCGCAACCTGCCCCACGCCGACCACGACATCGCCAACATCAGCCAGGTCGACCCGCGCCGCTACCCCCGCACTGACGTCCTGTGGGCCTCACCGGAATGCACCAACCACAGCCAGGCCAAGGGCCGACGCCGCACCGACGCCCAACCCGACCTGTTCGGCGAAGTCCTGCCCGACGCCGCGGCAGAACGCAGCCGGGCCACCATGTTCGACGTCCTGCGCTTCGCCGAGCACCACCGCTACGCCGCGATCGTCGTGGAGAACGTCGTCGACGTCCGCGACTGGGTGCTCTGGCCGGCCTGGGTCACCGGGCTGGACAACCTCGGCTACGACCATACGGTGGTCTACCTCAACTCGATGTTCGCCCAAGCCGTGGGCCCGCCCGCACCGCAGTCCCGCGACCGGTTCTACGTCGTGGCGTGGCGGCACGGCAACCGGGCGCCGGACGTTGCCCGGTGGACGCGCCCGCCAGCCTGGTGCCCTGCCTGTGACCGGCAGGTACGCGCCGTGCAGGCGTGGAAGCGACCCGACCGGCCACGCGGCCGCTACGCACAGCAGTACCTCTACCGCTGCCCCGTCGCCCGCTGCAGCACCGAGCTCCACCCCGGCGTCCTGCCCGCCGCGGTCGCCATCGACTGGGCGCTCGTCGGCGTACGCATCGGCGACCGCACACGGCCCCTCGCCGAGAAGACCATCGCCCGCATCGCGGCCGGACTCAAGCGCTACGCGAGGCCGATCCACCTCGAGGCGGCCGGGCACACCTTCGAACGCCGCCCCGGCGTGCGCACCTGGCCGGTCGACGAGCCGCTGCGCACCGTGCACACCAGCTCGAGCAAGGCGCTCGCCTGCCCGCCGTTCCTGACCCCGATGCGCTCCGGCCGGCCACGCACCATCGGCGTCGATGAGCCGCTCGCCACCGTGGTCGCCGACGGCTCCAACCACGGCCTGGTCGACCCGTTCCTCGTCCCGGCCGGCGGCACGTGGAATGACGACGCCCGCACCATTGCCGAGCCGTTCCGGACCCGAACCACCCGCGACGCCGAAGCCCTCGTCGTCCCGCTCCGCAACAACGGCCGCGCCCGCCCGGCCGACACCGAACCCGCACCCACCGTCGCTGCGGCCGGCAACCACCACGCGCTGGTCATGCGCAACATGACCGCCCGCGGCGACCAGGGCCAGATGTCCACCCCGGTCACCGAACCCCTGCGCACGATCCTCGCCGAGCAATGCCAGTCGCTCATCCGGTGGGACCACCTGCTCGTCCCGTACGGCCGCACCGGGCTCGTCCGTGGCGTGGACGAGCCGATGCCCGCCCAGACCACGATCCAGGGCGACGGGCTGCTCGGCCCGCAGATCGCCGTCGACGACTGCACCTTTCGGATGCTCGAACCCCACGAGATCCAAGCCGCCATGGCCTTCGGCCCGGCGTACGTCGTGCTCGGCAACAAACGCGAACGGGTCCGCCAGCTCGGCAACGCCGTCACCCCACCCGCCGCCCGTGACCTGATCGCCGCCGTCGTCGAAGCGCTCACCGGAGAGGCGGTGGCGTGATGGCCGGCGAGACGCGTCAGCTCTACCCGTGGGAGGCCCGCTGCGGCTGCCCCCGATGCCACGTACGCCCCGGTGAGCGGTGTGTCACGACACGACCGCTGCACATGGGCCCATGGACCGCGCGGGAGCTTCGCTACGTCGGCACAACCACCACCGCCCACCAGGCTCGCTACCGCCTGTGGTGCTACCTGTGGGGCCGTGACACCTGCGTGACCGGGGCGCTGCCCTCACTTGCCCGGGAGGTGGCGTGATGCGGCCACCCATCCCGTACTTCGGCGGCAAAATGACCATCGGCCCGGCCATCGCTGCGCTGCTGCCCGAGCACAGCCACTACATCGAGCCCTACTGCGGCTCGCTCGCCGTCCTGCTCGCCAAGACGCCGTCCGCGCACGAGACCGTCAACGACCTCGACGGCGAGCTCGTCACCTTCTGGCGCGTGCTACGCGACCGGGCCGACGACCTCGAACGGGCCTGCGCGCTGACGCCGCACGCCCGGGCCGAACACCGCGCAGCCTTCCCGGCCGCCGAGGACGAGCTCGAGGTCGCCCGCCGCGTCTGGGTCAAACTCACCCAAGGCCGCGCCGGCACCATGCGCCCAACCGGCTGGCGCCACTACGTGCGCGGCGAAGCATCGCCCAGCGCCTCGATGCCCGACTACCTGGCCGGTTATGTCGCCCGCATCGCGCCCTGCGCCACCCGCCTGGCCGCCGTCTCCCTCGAATGCCTGCCCGCTCTCGACATCATCGCCAAGTACGGCGACCACGACACGAACCTGCTCTACGTGGACCCGCCCTACCTCGGATCAACCCGCACCCGGTCCTGGGACGGCTACCCGCACGAGATGCGCAGCCCCGCCGACCACCGCGCTCTCGCCGACGCGCTGCACCTCGCCCGGGCCGCGGTCGTCATATCCGGCTACCCCAGCGACCTCTACGACCTCGAGCTGTACCCCGGCTGGGACCGCCACACCCTGGTAGCCGGTACCGGCCAAGGCAACAACGGCTGGGGTAACCGCACCGAGGTGCTCTGGTCCAACCGGCCGCTCGGACGCCAGCTCACCCTCGACCTCACCGACGAGGAGGCGTGATGGCCGACCTCGCCCACCTGCAAGCCGTCGCCAAGCGGAAGATTCCCCGGTCCGTGGACACCCTCATCGCGGCTCTTCGTGAACGCCGCCATGCGCTGGGCCTGACTCAGGCCGACATCGCCCGGGCGATCGGCTACAGCCTCAGTGCCATCGAGACCTGGGAGGAAGGCCGCGCCCAACCCAAGACCACCGCGATCCTCGCCTACGCGGCCGTCGTCGAGGCGCGCATTGAGCTGGTGCCGCTGACCCCGCCACCGCTGCAAATCACCGA
>JBLNGJ010000475.1:0-9254 GCA_050264675.1 Micromonosporaceae bacterium | reverse complement strand
ATCGGAACGCCATCCTTCATGGCGCCAGAGCGTGCGGCCGACGCCATGGTGGGTCCCTCGGCGGATCTCTGGTCACTGGGCACGACCCTGTACTTCGCCGTGCAGGGGCGTTCGCCGTACGAGCGCGCCTCCACGCTCGCCACGCTCTCGGCCCTCGCCAGTGAGGACGTGCCGTTCGCGCCGACCAGCGGACCGCTGTGGCCGGTGCTGGCCGGCCTGCTGCGTCGCGAGCCCGGTGCCCGCCTCGCCGAGCCGACGGTCCGGGCCATGCTGCAGGACATCGCTGCCCCGACGCCACCGCCGGCGCCAGCGTGGTCGGCCCAGCCATCGCGGCGGGCCGCCTTGCTTGTCGCCGCAGTGCTCGCGCTGATCGTCGGCGTGCTCGCCTCGTTTGCGCCGCGTGCCGTGCCACCCCGCGAGGGAACCGGCACGGCACCATCGACGAGGCCAACCTCGGTCGACCAGCCGTTACCCGCCGCCGCGGTCACGCCGGGTGGGACCGGGCCACCGGGCGAGGCCGCGCTCGTGCTCCCGGACGGCTGGCACATGTACGTCGACACCACCGGATTCTCGGTCGCCGTTCCCACGTCGTGGACGGTCTCCCGGCGAGGGTCCATTGTGTACTTCGATGAACCGGGCGGCGGCGGACGACTGCTCGGCATCGACCAGACCGACCAACCGGAACCCGATCCGGTCGCCGACTGGCAGGCCAAGGAGACCTATCGGGTTGCCCGAGGCGATTTTCCCGACTACCAACGCGTCCGACTGGTCGCGGTGGACTACTTCGTCCGAGCCGCCGACTGGGAGTTCACCTACCGGCGCGATGGCGTGCGGCAACACGTGAACAACCGCGGCTTCATCACCTCGCCGCACCGCGCCTACGGTATGTGGTGGTCAACTCCCGATGCCAACTGGAACCGGTTCCGGCCCGACCTGCAGCTCATTCAGCGAAGCTTCCGCCCGGCCAGCGAATGAGCCGACCCAGCCACGACCTGAACCGCCCTAGGGCGGCGGCCGGCGCGGACCGCGTCTCAGGGCCGCCACCACCATGAGGGCGACGCCGGCCACGACGATGACACCCCCGATTGCTGTACCGACAACAAAGACCTGGGTCGAAGCGCCGGTGTCCGGCTTATCGGCGTCGCGCAGGATGAAGATCAGGGACATGAATGTGCTGAACGCGATGACCGCCAGGCCGGCAATGATGACCACGATCGCTTGCCACAGCCGGGGGCGTGGACGCGGCGGGGGTGGCATGGCCAGGGCGTCTCCTCTCTGGAATGCACGGCGTCTCTGAGATGCACGGCGTCTCGGAATGCACGGGTGTCTCGGAATGCGCGGTGCCTCGGAAATGCACGGCGTCACACTCCGTTGCCCAGGATGTTCGCCCCTAGGCAACAGAGCGCGATGAGCGCGGCCGGGATCACTATGACCAGGATGAATGCCAGCAGGCCCGGGTTCTTCACCGGCGCCAGACCGATCGCGCCCTTGGTGAAGGTCGTGTACGGCGCGGCGTAGTAGACCGGCGGCGCCGGCGCGGTGCGGTTGTCCACGTTGATCGCGGCCTGTCCGTAGCGCCACAGCCAGGGCAGGTAAATATGTATATTGTGGACGCCGGGCGTCGCGCCGATGTGGTTGACTCCCCAGCTCAGCGGCACAGGATGGCCGTTGATCTCGGCCCGCGGGCTCACCCATACGCCGAGCGGAATAGACTTGGCCTCGATGGTCAAGCCGGTCGGGGACGGGTTCGTCATGGCGCCGGACACTATCAGCGACGATGTTGGTGTGTCTCGACCATCCGACGATGCCCCGGCCGGACGCCGGCCGCGACCAGGCACGCCGCCGGCCGAACGGGCACTGGGCATCGATGCCACCAAACAGCGCAAGTACGAAAAGCTGGCGCGGGGACCGTTCTTCGAACCGGTCGTGAACCTGGCCCGGGCCTATGTGACCGCGGCGATCACCGACGCAGCCGGCACCGAAGGTGAGTTCTGGGCCTTATCGTGTCTGCCCGGCACGACACCACGGCGGCTGTCGGCCCTGACCATGCGCATCACCGACATTCTGGTGATCTACCGGAGCGACCTCGGGCCGGCCGCCGAGGTGGAGGCGCTGATGATCATTGAACGGTCGACGTTCGAGGAGGGCTACCGCACCCGGGCGGCGGCGCGCCGGCGACACCCTCGGCTGCTCTTCACCGACTCCGCCTACCACGGCGCTGGCATGGACCAGATGATGATCAGCGGACCGTGGCAGCCGATGGTGCGCGCGCTCGGCGACAAGCGGGTGGCCGAGGCGGCTCGCGCGATGGCCGACTTCATGATGCGCGGCCGGGTGATGCACTGGCGGGGGCACAATCCCCTGCTCGCCGACCACGCGCTCGGCCGGGCCTGAGCACTCACTCGGCCGGGTCGCCCCGCCCCTCTGGCCTCAGCGCCCGGTGAAGATCGCTGTTGTCGGCGACCGATCTACAAGGGGACTGCACGCCGCATGCCGGGAATCGCGATCATCACGGCGAGGCTAGGTCGAATCAGAGGTTTTGTCCGGGATTGGCGGAGGCGTCAGGGCCGTCGTACACATGTTCTATCCACAGCCTGTGGACAACTAGGCCATACGGCGCGGTCAGCGGTCACTGGGCGCATGCTGCAGCCGGGCCCCGGGTCATCCGGGTGCTGCTCGGTGATCTCGGCGTCGAACTCCCGGTGTTCGTCGCGCTGCCCATGCTGGCCGCCTCCACGGTACGAGCCACCTGGGCTGCCCTTCTGCAGTTGACCGGCAGGGCGCGCTTAATAGACTACTGACGATCTAAGGCCTATCCTACTACGGAGATTCGGCGACCTGCCGAGCCCGGGACCGACCCGAACCAAGGCCGTCCTATAACGGGGTTGGCCCGGTCACCCACGCACCTGAGCCTGGAGTCCGCCTCCACGACCGCTAAGGAGTCCCTCAGATGCGCAACCGCCTGCTCGCCGTGGTCATCGCTGCCGCGTTGGCCGTCGTCCTGTGGCCGCCGGGTTCCGCCCAGGCCAACCACTCCAGCGGTTATCACTGGGCCCGCACCGCCAACCCATTCACCGTCGAGTTCGAAGACAATGTCACGTCGGCCTGGGACTCGTACCTCAACACGGCCGCCAACGACTGGACACAGTCGACCATCCTCGACACGGTCGTGCTACGAGGTTCGTTCGGCAGCAAGTCCTGCCGACCCAACCCGGGTCACGTCGAGGTCTGCAACTCAACCTACGGCAACACCGGCTGGCTCAGCATCGCCCAAATCTGGGTCACCGGTGGCAACCACATCACCCAGGCCTCGGTCAAACTGAACGACACCTACCTCAGCAGCCCGCCATACAACACACCTGCGTGGCATCAGCTGCTGATGTGCCAGGAGATTGGGCGCACGCTCGGCCTGAGCCTCCAGGACACCAACGCCAGCAACCCCAACCTCGGCTCCTGCATGGACTTCACCAGCAACCCGAGCGGTCCGCCGAGCAATGAGCACCCCAACCAGCATGACTACGACGAGCTCGTCAGCATCTACACCCACTTCGACGCCGTCAACACCACCATGTCGGTGCTCCGTGCCGGGAAAGCCGCCGGCACCGACGTGATCACATACGTGACCTGGGCGTGACACCACGGCAAGTGGCCCCATGGGTCCAGCCGCTCGGCGGCGGCCGATGATCGGTGTACGTATATATAGACTGCTGGTGATCTAATTCCTATACTGCTGAGTGATCCGGTGATCTGGCGAAGCGCCACCGGCCCTGACCTCGGCCGGCGGCCCCGCCACGGTCCCGTATTGCACGCAACTGAGCACGGCCCCACCTCCACGACTTGAAGGAGTCCCTCAGATGCGCAAACGCCTACTCGCCGTAGCCGCTGCCAGCACGCTGGTCATGTTCCTATGGCCGTCAGGCTCAGCCGAGGCCAACCACGCCTGGAACAGCTACCACTGGGCGCGCACCGCTAACCCGTTCACCGTCGAACTCGATGACAATGTCACGTCGGCCTGGGACTCGTACCTGAACACGGCCTCCAGTGACTGGACCCAGTCGAGCGTCATCAACACGATCGTCCTGCAAGGCTCGTTCGGTAACACGAACTGCCGCCCGCAGACCAGCCACGTCGAGGTCTGCAACTCCACCTACGGCAACAATGGTTGGCTCGGTATCGCCCAGATCTGGGTCAGTGGCAACCACATCACCCAGGGCTCAACGAAGCTCAACGACACCTACTTCAACACCGCGCAGTACAACACGCCTGCGTGGCGTCGCCTCGTGATGTGCCAGGAGGTCGGACACACCTTCGGTCTGGCCCATCAGGACGAGAACTTCAACAACGCCAACCTCGGCTCTTGCATGGACTACACCAGCAACCCGTCCGGGCCGCCGAGCAACGAGCACCCGAACGCGCACGACTACGACCAGCTCGTGAGCATCTACAGCCACCTCGACTCGACCAACACCACCGCACCGGGGTTCGGCGGCGTCGGTGAGGTCGGCAACTCGCCATCGTCGTGGGGCCATCTGGTCAGCGGCTCCGCCACGCAAGGCGCCGGCTGGTATGTGCGCGACTTCGGCAACGGCAACCGCGTGATCACCCACGTCACCTGGGCATAGCACCTCTCCCCGTGGGGTCGGTGGCGCCGCGGTTGCGGCGCCATCGGCATGTCCACCGCCACCTGATTCCGGCGCCAGACATTAGCTGCGGCCGCCAAGCTCAGCTTCGCCCGGCCCTCGGCGGCGTTGCCCCGGCCCGGGCTGATCTCCTCGACCGGTTGACCTTCACGGGCTGGAACTCGATTCGCATGATCACCCGACGCGGGGTGGGGTGGTGGATCTCAGTGAACCCGGCCCCGGTAACCCTTGCGCACCGCGAAACAGGTCAGCGCCCAGACGCCCGGGTCGTCCTTGTCCTCGGCCCGCCCGGTCCACGGGACACGCAGTGTGCGCAGCTTGGGGTACGCCGTACGCGGCTCCACCGCGACCCAGCCCGCGGGCGCGTCATCGACGTAGGCGACCAGCCCGCTGGTGGTCGGGGCGTCCGGACGGCCGCAGGCGGTCTGCGCCCGTAGCGCCGCGGTCCGCTCTTCCAGCGTGGAGTCACGCCAGATCCACCCGATCACCTTGAACCGCTGGCACTGGCAATGGCCCGCGTCGGTCGTACCGAAGATGGCCACGAGGTCGTCCCAGGACGCCTCGTTCGCGGGGACGACGGTCAGCTGCTCCGCCTGGATCGGGGTGCGCATGCCCGTCATCGTGACCGCCGCCGAACCGGGGTACCCAGCACGGTGTGCTCGCTCATTCCGAGCATGCTAGGCCCGTTCCCGGACGACTCGCTTCCGGATCGACGGCGGCCCCCGCTAGGGCCACGGCTGACTTGCGCCGGGTGTGAACACGGCCAGCAGGAGGGCGAGCAGCGAGACCAGCGTGGTCGCCACGGTGATGATCTGGACGGTCAGGCGATGGCTGAGCCGGCGACGGGCGCTCGCGTGGGCCTGCCGCGCCGAGAGTTGGCCAACCCACACCGCCAGAGCCACTCCGATCACCGCGAACCCGAGCGGGCTGGTGTGCAGCATGACCGCGCCGAGGGCGATGTAGCCGATCGCGGTGCGGGTCCAGGCCAGGTCGGTCCGTTCGCGGGCCAGACCCGGGTCGCGGTCCTCGATGTCGTCGCTCGTCCGGGCGGCCGGCGCCATGTCAGTCGCCCGAGCCCGGCGCGAGCAGGGCGAGCAGGGCCGCGGCGACGGCCAGGGCGGTGATCGCGACGGCGAGGATCCGGGGCAGCACCGAGGTGCCCAGCGGCTCACCCCGCCGCATGGCCCGCTGGTGGCGGATCCACTCGAGGTAGCTGCCCACCGACAGCACGCCGCCGAGCAGGATCAGTGGCACGGCGAGCAGGTGCCGGCCGAAGCGTACGCCCGGGAACGGCGGCAGGATCTGCACAATGGCCAGCCCGGCGACCACCAACGCCAGGGCGGTGCGGTGCCACGCCAGGAAGGTGCGCTCGTTGGCGTAGGTGAACCGCGCGTCCGGCTCGGTCTCCACGATCTGAGCCGGCCCGGTCAGGTCAGCCGCCGTGCCGGGCTCTGGTCGCGGCAGGTCGCCCGCCATTCGCCAACACCTCCGGTCCCGATCAGTCGGGGTGTGACGTTAGCGCGGGCGAGCATGCTCGCCGCGATCGCGGCCCGGTGCCCGTTGGAGCAGATCACCCACACCGGCTCGGTGCGCGGCAGCTCTCCTATGTGGTCAGGCAGATCGGCGACGAAGATCTGCCGGCTGCTCGGGATCGAACCCCAGGCCCACTCGATTTCCTGCCGCACGTCGAGCACCAGCGGCCGGTCGCCCCGGCGCTGCGCGTCGCAGAGCTCCTCGACGCTGGCCAACCGGTAGCTGGCCAACTCCACACCGCCCGGTGGTGCCTCGACAACGCCGCCGGGCAGGTAACCGACCACTCTGGTCCAGCCGATGCGCACCAGTTGGGTCATCGCCTCCTCGAGCGAGGCCTCCACCGGCTCGGGGAGCACCAGGGCGATCGGCGCGTCGAACGGCAGCATCCAGCCGACATAGCTGGCGAACCCTGAGTTGAGCTCGATGTTGAGCGAACCGGGCAGATGGCCGGCGGCAAAGGTGTCCCGGTCGCGCCCGTCGATGATCGAAACACCGCCATGCTGCGCCGACACAACCTGCTCCAGCCGCATCGCGGGAGGCTCGGGCAGCCGGCCGAGCACGGGCGCGCCGGCCCGGTTGATCGGCGCCATGCTCGCGTAGTACGCCGGATAGGCCATCAACTCGCCGGAGAGCTCGGTGGTGAACCCGGCCAGGTCGGCCGCGCCGAGGAGCGGGTTGCGCCGGCGCTCGTCACCGATGGTGCTGGTCGGCCGGGTGTCCGGCATCGCGGCCACACAGAAGCTACCCGCACCGTGGGTGGGCAGCACCCGAACCTCCTCGGGCAGCGCGGCCAGCCGGGTGATGGTGTCGTACTGAGCGCGGGTGAGCTCGTCGGTGTGGTCGGGCCCGAGCAGATCGGTGCGTCCGGCACTGCCGACGAGCAGGCTGCCGCCGGTGAACACCGCGGCGGGCGCCCCGGTCCCGTCCCCGTGCACCAGCCAGGCCAGGTGCTCGGGCGTGTGCCCCGGGGTGGCGAGCGCGGTCAGCCGCAGGTCGCCAACGCTGAGGCCGTACCCCTCTTCGGCCGGCCGGTGCGCGAAGTCATAGCGACCGCGGGCCGGCAGGACGAGCTCGGCGCCGGTGGCCGACCGGATCTCGTGGGCGCCGGAGACGTAGTCGTTGTGCACGTGCGTCTCCAGGACGGCACGGATGCGTACCCCCCGCGCCTGCGCCGCGGCCAGGAACCGCCAGGCATCGCGCTGAGGATCGATCACGGCTGCCTCGTCGCCGGAGCGCAGCAGATAGCTGGTGTCGCCAAGGCCGGGCGTAGTGAAGATATCGACATCCATCACGGCCCTCGTCAGGAAGAGTTCAATTGACTGTTTGAACGGTGAAGTCTAGCGTATATCCATGGCACCGATGTCCCGTCCCGTGCTGGAGCAGACCGCCGCCCGCTTCGCGCTGCTCGGTGACCCCACCCGGCTGCACCTGCTCAGCCTGGTGATCAACCGGCCCGATGGCACCGTCGGCGAGCTCGCCGCGGCCGCCGGCGTCTCGGTGGCCAACGCCTCGCAGCATCTGCGCCGGCTCGAGGCCGGCGGCGTGCTGGGTCGGCGGCGGGTCGGCAACACGGTGCAGTACCGGGTGGTAGACGCGACCATCGAGCAGCTGTGCACGATGGTCTGCGCCAGCGTCCGGGCGCGCAGCCGCGTGCTCGTTTCGGCCGGCGTGACCGACTGACGGCAGGAGCCCGGCATGACGCGACCGCCAGTCATCGCGACGACCATCCCGGTCGGCGCGCCGGCTCCGTCGTGGGCGAAGGTGATCGACCAGACGGCGTGCATCGGTTGCCATGCCTGCACGACGGCGTGCAAATCCGAGAACCAGGTGCCGCTGTCGGTCACCCGGACGTTCGTCAAGAGCGTGGACGTGGGCCAGTTCCCACAGTCGCGGCGCGCCTTCCAGGTCACCCGGTGCAACCAGTGCGTGGACGCGCCCTGCGTCGCCGCCTGCCCGACCAGTGCCATGTTCACCCGCCCCGACGGCATCGTCGACTTCGACAAACAGGCCTGCATCGGCTGCAAGGCCTGCATGGCCGCCTGCCCGTACGACGCGATCTTCATCAACCCGGCCGACCACACCGCCGAGAAGTGCAACTTCTGCGCCCACCGGCTGGAGGTCGGGCTGGAGCCGGCGTGCGTGGTGGTCTGCCCGACTCAGGCGATCATCGTCGGCGACCTCAACGATCCCGACTCGGCCGTGGCCCGCGTGGTCAACCGGGAACCGGTCACGGTGCGCCGGCCGGAGAAGGGCACCCGACCGAAGCTGTTCTACCGGGGCGCCACCGCGCTGACCCTCGACCCGCTGGCCGCCACCCGGCCACCCGGCGGCATCTACGCCTGGAGCGAACAGCCGGCCGGCTCGGTGCCGGCGGGCCGGCCCAACAGCAGCGCGGCCGCGGTCATCTCCTACGACGTGGCGCACCGGGCGCCGTGGGACTGGCGGGTCAGCCTCTACACCTGGACCAAGGGCATCGCCGCCGGGGCGTACCTGGTTGCGCTGCTGCTGGTGCTCTTCGGGCAGCTGCCGGCCGACAGTCCGCTGTGGACCTGGACGGCGCCGCTGATCGCCGCGGCGATGCTCGCCCTCACCGCCGGGCTCCTGATCTGGGACCTCGAGCACCCGGAGCGCTTCTTCTACCTACTCACCCGACCGCAGTGGCGCTCATGGCTGGTGCGCGGCGGGGTGATTCTTGCCGGCTACGCCGTCGTACTCGGGCTGCACCTGCTCGCCGGGGTCACCGGCGCCGGCGGCCTGCGGACCGTGGTCGCGGTGGCCGGGCTGCCGCTCGCGGTGGGCACCGCCGTCTACACCGCCTACCTGTTCGCCCAGGCCAAGGCGCGCGACCTCTGGCAGAACCCGGTGCTGCCCGCGCACCTGCTGGTGCAGGCCGCCCTCGCCGGCGCCGCCGCGCTGCTGCCCGTCGCCGCCTGGACCGGGGCCGCCCCGACCGGTGCGCTGGCCTGGACGCTGGGCGTGGCGGCGCTGGTGCATCTGCTCCTCGTGCTCGGCGAGGTCAGCCTGCCGCACCCGACGGCGCACGCCCACGCCGCGGTCCGGGAAATGGTGGCCGGACAGTAC